>JANXXO010000084.1 GCA_025350565.1 Acidimicrobiaceae bacterium | reverse complement strand
GGCGCTCGAGTCGGCGATACGCGTCTCGAGCGCCTCGCAACCCGTCATCCACGGCGTGCGCCTCCTTCGTCGAGGTTCCCAGGAAATGGCCTCGTACGAATTGGCCATCGTCAGTTTGATGGACGACCCCACCGTGGGCAGCCTGGTCGTCACTGCCCATGACGTCTCCGAACGCGTCTTCGCCGAGATGGAGTTGGAGAACACGCTTCGCGAGCTGCGAGAGACGTTTTCCCTGCTGCACGCCACCTTGGAGTCCACGGCCGACGGGCTACTGGTTGTCGGCAACAATCGATCTATCACCAGCTTCAACAGCCAGTTCGCGGAAATGTGGCGTCTCCCCGCCAACGTGATCGCGAAGCGTGATGACGTAGCTCTGATTGACTTCGTGATTGCCCAACTGGTCGACCCGTCGTTCTTTCGCGCGCGCATAGATGAGCTGTACGCCACCCCCGACGCCGAAAGTATCGACGTCCTGGAGTTCAACGACGGCCGATACTTTCGTCGGCTGTCCAAACCCCAGTACGTGTCGGGTCAGGTCGTGGGCCGGGTCTGGAGTTTCAGTGACATCACGGAGGAGAAGAAACTCGAAGGAGAGTTAGCGCACCTGGCCTTTCACGACGCGCTGACCGGACTGGCCAACCGGGCTCTCTTTCAAGATCGCGTGACCCAAGCCATGGCGCGCAGTGAACGAAACGGCAAGTACGTGGCGGTCCTCTTCCTCGACCTGGATAACTTCAAGAACGTCAACGACAGCCTCGGACACTCCGCGGGCGATGAACTGCTGAGAGCCGTCGGCGCCGCTCTGGCGGGGAGTTTGCGTAAGTCCGATACGGCCGCGCGACTCGGTGGCGACGAGTTCGCTGTCCTCATCGAGGACGCGGACAGTCGTGCGGAAGTCCTCGTCATGGCGCAGCGAATTATTGAATTGCTTCGCGAACCCATGCACATTGGTGACCAAGCACTTTCGACCACGGTCAGCATGGGCGTGACCTTCGGCTACAAGGGCCACACGGAGGAACAGTTGCTGCGCAACGCCGACTTGGCCATGTACCTGGCCAAGTCCAATGGCAAAGATCGTATTGAGGAGTTTCAAGACGAGATGCACACTGCGGTCGTCGGGCGATTGGAATTGGAAGCCGATCTACGCCGAGCGGTGTTGGCCGAAGAGTTTCGCGTTCACTACCAACCCATCTTCAATCTCGTGAGTAACGCCGTGGTCGGTTTCGAAGCCCTGGTTCGCTGGCAACATCCCACTCAGGGCCTTCTCCAGCCCGTCTCATTCATTCCCTTCGCCGAGGAGATCGGCCTTATTCACCTCATTGACCGTTTCGTGCTCGGCGAAGCCTGCGCGCAGGTTCGGCTCTGGCAGGGACTCGGCATCGTAGGGTCGGATTTGGTGATGAGTGTCAACCTGTCGGCCCGTGAACTGGCGGACAATTCCATTCGCGACACCGTGAGCCTCTCCCTCTTGGAAACGGGATTCGAACCGACCAACCTCATTTTGGAGATCACCGAAAGCGCCATCTTGAAAGATCTCACCTCGACCATTCGCAATCTGCGCTCACTGAAGTCGCTCGGGCTCCGCATCGCCGTCGATGATTTCGGCACGGGCTTCTCGTCGTTTTCGCACCTCGTGCAACTGCCCATCGACATCTTGAAGGTTGATCGCTCATTCGTCGCCACCATCGACAGCGGTGACCATCGAGCACGCCTCACCCCCGCCATTGTCCAACTCGCGCATACGCTCGGTCTGACCGCCATCGCCGAGGGTGTCGAACTGTCTGATCAGGTTCCTCAGCTCCGAGAATTGGGCTGCACGTTGGCGCAGGGCTATTTCTTGGGAATGCCCCTCAGCGCCGACGACACCGAGGCGTTGCTTCGGTCCCTCGCCCCCTAGGGTCAAGTGGCGACATCGCCGCTCCGACGTGTTAACTGGTAGCGAAACGACGAGCAAAGGAGCACACGTGAGCGATGTGAATGAATGGAACAAGAACGTCATTGCCGAATTCCGAGCCAATGACGGCGTGGTGGGAGGACAGTTCGAGGGAGCGCCGGTGCTGCTCTTGCACACGACGGGTGCCAAGTCCGGTCTGGAGCGGGTCAATCCCATGATGTACCTGGCTGACGACGACAAGACCTACGTTTTCGCGTCGTACGCCGGCGCCGACACCAACCCCGACTGGTTCCACAATCTGAAGGCGCACGACGAGGTCACCGTCGAACTGGGCAGCGAGGAGTTTCAAGCGACGGCTGTCGAAATGAGCCGCAGTGAACGCGACCGCCTCTACGCCATCCAGGCCGAACGCTTTCCGGGCTTCGCCGAGTACGAACAGAAGACCTCACGGGTCATTCCTGTCGTCGAACTCGTACGTACGTCGTAAGCCTTTCATCGGCGCGGCTAGTGCGTAAAGGCGCGGCCGTGGGCCTGATCGACCGGGTAATACTGCGACGCCAATGACGGATTGCGGTTCTTCAATCGTCGTTTCGCGGCCCGCCTCGTCGACAAGAGGCCGAACATGACCACGATGAGGCCGAGCGCGACCAGCAGGAATCCACCGAAATAGGTCCACACCACGTGGGCGCACGTCGCACTCTCCCCGAGACCATGAAAGTGCCGTTCCAGGAGATTGCAGAGGTGATTCTGCTTCTGCTTCGACTCCACGAAGTAGACCCCGACGCCCATCGTGATGAGACCAAAAAGTTCGAAGAACCGCTTCAGCATTGGTACCCCCCCCACCCCTCGACCACGTGTCGCCACAATACATGGTGCCTCCGCGTTCGCCCCAAGGATTGTTCGCGTATTGACACGGGCGGATGGCCTTCGCCAAAAACTCTTCGTGTACCGTGTCCGTATTACAGCAGCACTTCCTTCGACCCGCCGACTCTCGTTCCCCGAGACGTCGCCCATGTACGGGACTGTCCCGAACGCGAGTGTGACCGTCGCACTCTTTCAGTACGCCTTGTCGAGCAACTGGAGTGACCGGCTGAGCGGCCGGTCCAGGCAACGACGCATCAACGCCGGACCCGAAGACGCCGTCATCTACTGCCGTGACACCGGTCGGATCTAGAAGTCCAGTGGCGACCCCGCTTACCATTCGATTCTCGAGCGACCGCAATCAGGCGCTTGACGCGATTGCCTCCGTGGAATTCGGACGGGGATGGTGCAACGTCACACCGAACATTGAAGAGGACGTGGACGAAATGAAGGTGAACTACTTCGGGCTCCGATTCAATAAAGGAGTGGTCGTCGCGTCGTACGTGACGGTCGCGCCGAAAAAAGGTATCGATCAGCCCTCCACGCTCGGCCTCCTCCATTCGCGAGGGCGCTTGGGCCGAGCACGCATCGAGACGCTGATCGGCGCCGCAGCGTTCGCGACCAAACAGGACCACAACTCGCGAGGACTTCTCTTGAACGTGCCACCGAGCACTCCCCCGTCTCAGGTACTGGACGTCATGTGCTCACTGACGGAATCGCTCTGCGACTACCGGTTCATCGGCAGTTGGACGTTGGCTCACTTCGTTTCGTGAACTATCGCTGTCGAGTGGGCGACGGCGATTCCTCCGTCACACCTAGCGCCACCGGGAACCCGGCCGGACGGAAGTTGATCGCTGAGCCTGACGCGACAACTAGGAGTTAGCGAGAAAATTCGCTTCCAACCACGCCCGGGCGTTCTTCTTGGACGCGCGCGTGAGCCACGCGTCACTAACCAAGTCCTGAAGTTCATCGGACGTCACGACCCCGAGGTCTCGTATGCGAAGTAACACGGCGTTGTGGCCGTTGAAATGATCGGTCGTAAAGAAAATGGCCCTTTCGTCGGCGAGCCACATCTCCTTCATTCCCTGGTCGACCGCGCGAAACATCAAGACATCGTCGAGCCGGACACCGGTAACTGGGTCGACGACATCGGCCCGCTGACCGCGGTGAAAACAGAACAGCTTCCCGTCCACGCGGTACTCGGGGCGACCTTGATCGAGTTGTCTTTCGGTGCCCGGCATGGCGAGTGCTGCTTCGTCGAGTTCTCGCATGGTGGACATCACACCATTGTGCGCGTCCACCAACGTCGTGTCAACCAATCGGGGACGCCCGCGCCCGTCAGCCCTGGGTCAGCTTCAATCGCACCGAGCCGGCGCTCAGGCCCAGCCGAGTTCTTCCAAACGCGGATCACTGATGCCGAAGTGGTGGGCAATCTCGTGAATGACGGTCGTGCGAACCTGTGCGCGAACCTCTTCCTCCGTGGAACAGACCTGACAGATTGTCGACTGATACAGGGTGATTCGGTCGGGCATCACGCCGCTATAACTTTGTAATCCCCGCTTGGTGAGTGGTATTCCTTCGTACAGCCCGAACAGCGATCGTCCTTGCGCTTCGTCCTCGACCAAGATCACGACGTTGTCCATCCGCGACGCGAGCGTTGTCGGCAACGTCGCGATGGCTTCGGCCGCCAACTCTTCGAATCGTTCATTGGTTACCCGGAACATCTCGGCAGCGTAACGGCGTTCTCGTTGAAACGTCACGGACGATGCCGTCGCAAGCCACTGCTTCACTTGATCGAGCGGCATAGGCCGCGCGAAGTGGTAGCCCTGCACGACGTCACAGCCGGTCGAGGCGACGACCGATAACTTCATCTGCGTCTCCACTGCTTCGGCTACCACTCCCAGTCCGAGTTGGTGGCCCAGTTCAGCCATCGAGCGGTGTTTACGCAAGTCGATTTTTGGTTGGCAGTGAAGGACGAGTTGGTCGGAGGCAATGGCGTGACGCAGCTCCGCCACCAAGGTGAGTTGCGACGCGTCGTAGTGATTTTGGGATGGGTCGTAGAGCGCGACACCCGAGAGGACGTTCTTCGCGACGTGCATGGCCATATCGGCCAATTGCAACAGGTCGTCGACCGACGAACCATCAGCGCGAGCGACGGCGTAGCCAATGCTGGCCTCCACCGACAAAGGGAGGCCGCTCACGACGACTTCTGATTGAATGACCTCGCGGAGCTGGCTGGCCGAAGTTGACGTCTTCGCTGATCGGCGTGTAGCGAAGGTAGACCTCTAACACCCCGACTCGGTGCGATGTCGCTCCCACGTCGAGGGGCAAATAGATCTCTACCGACAGATCGCGAGCTTTTCCCCTGTCGACGGCGTCAGAGTTCAAATGCGGTAATTCGGCGACCGTCGCGCGGCGCGCGGCGTCCAGGGCCTTTTCCTCGATCACCTGGTGGAATCCGGAGCCGTCCTCAGAAAAGATTACGTTGCCGTGCAAATCGCGAAGCCGCAGCCGTTGCACCGAAGGGTCCTTCACGATCTGGGCGGAGAGCGCGCGCATGCGGGTTAGTTCAAGCGGCGTCATTCCCGCCAGGGGATGTCCGCTGAGGAGCGGCTTTACCGCGAACTCGGCCAAAATGACGGCTTCCAATCGCGCTTGCGCGAGACCTCGTCTCGTCGCTTCCGTGCGATAACTCGCACCGAGGATGACGCCGATGAGCAGCACGGGTACAAGCATCAGCACGGCGATCGTCACCAATTGACGTACCGGCGAATCTCGCACGGTGTCGCTCGCCGGGCTCGCGTCATTCGCCGAGCCCAATGCCGGTCTTCGTCGGCCACCGAGTTAACGGCGTCAACCGCCGGGTTCGATGCAGCGCCAACAATCCCCTTTGCGCCCGCCTCGCGACAGCACAACGTATCGATTATGTACGTTGACCCAACTGACGTCTCCGTCACGCAAGAACCTTTGCATTGCCACACTTATCCTAGGACTGTGCTGGAACGAATTTTGCCGTCACACTCCAGAGTCGGGTGGTGGGTTCCTGCTCGTTACGAAGTGGTCAGAAGTTGTGGCGGGTATGTGAAAATGTGCCTTTGGCGAAGGCGAACACTTTGGTGGGTGTGACCTTGTAGACGTTGACGCGCTCTTGGGTGGACTCGTCGCCCTCGTGGTGAAAGAAGCAGTCCTCACCGACGTGGTAAATCCAACGACCGTCCCACTTCGTCGTCCAGACCTCGGCGACTCGCCGCAAGGTCGAGGTGTCCTGCACCTGTCGCGCCACTCCTTCCACCATGACGTCGAGCCCCTCACTCCACGAGTTCTGGCCGGTGGTGAGTACCACGCTCGGATTCGAGAGCAAGTTGACGGCCTTCTGTTCGGTCTCGCCGGTGCAAAAGAAGAGGGCGTTGTCCATCCACACGGCGACGAGGGGCGTCACGTGCGGGCGATCGTCTGAGCGCACGGTGGAAATCCAGAATAGTTCCGCGTCTTCTAGAACCTGGCGACTTTCGCCCCACGGCGTGGCCTCACCTTCGGGGTCGCTGAACCGAGAGTCCATCCGTGTGATTGGGTCGCTCATGTGCATCTCCAAGGTTCAACAGGGATGGTCGATGCACACGATACGACGAAATCGACCGTCACGGTGCCCTTCTTTCTGTGAGCTGTTCGCTCGTCGAACGACGAACGTCAAGGGGAAGCCTTGACGACGTGCATGGTGCCCCCGGGCCCGGGCGCCCCGTTTGCGTTGCCGGACGTCCCACTTCGATCGACGGATCCCGCAACCAACGACACCTTCTCGCGAGCGTTCATGTACAAGAGCGACCCTCGATAGGTAACCGCCAGTGCGCCATTGGCGGCGCGGCGTAGTCCGAAGAGACGTGCGCTACTTCCCCGTACGTGGGGCATCGTGCTCGAATAGACCGGAACCCAGTTGCCTCGGCACACTGCGCCGCAGGGCGGCCTACCCGAACCGCTGGATTGATACAAGGTGACGAGTAACGACGCCACGTTTTGCTCCATGACCACGCCCATCACCCTCTCGTGATTGGGTAACGTGGCGATCGCAATCGCCGCCACACCGCTGGCCGGTGCACCGCTGGCGGCGTTCGCGAGATACCAGTAGCCATGCCAGGGTGGCAACGGGCTCACGGTCTCGACGTACCCAACACCTTGGGGATGAAACGGCTTCGACGACTGGTCGAAGAGATAGAGAGGGTGCCCGCCGTAGGTGACCTGGTAGCCAATGCCTCGACGGAAGATTCGTCCGAGCAACTTGGGGTTGACGCCCGGGCCAGCCAACGGAGGACCTTTCGACGTCAGCGCCGGCCAATCGTCAGAGGTGACGTCATTGAGGAAATCGCTTTGGGGCCCGCTGCACGAGAGAAGGGCGATCACCTTCGCACCGAGTTCGAGTCCCTTCGAACTCGTCGTGCCGCACCCGACGTGACCGGTCACGTCACCGCTGAATTCGTAGAGAGGAACCTGATTTAACCGGTGATCACTTGGTCCCACCACCAGGACGGGTCCGTAGCGGGCCGTCGCAAAAGCCGCAACTTCCGTGCCCTTCACTGAGTGAGTCGTGCTGAAGGCGCCGAACGACGAAAGTGCCAGGAAGAGCACGAAGAGACCAACCCCAATGTAGAGAAGCACCGTCTTTCGATTCACCGGTTGACCCGCCTCGCGTTCTTGTGCCACGGTGAACGTCGCCTCCATTTCTCACTTCGTGTGTCGAGACCACGAGCACGGGCTTCACATGCTCTCGCCATGGTACGTCGAGACGGTTCGGGCACACGCCGCGTCGTCGTCGGATATCTCGAAGAGACTGTTACCATGAAATGAATCCCCGCGAGAGGTCGACCATGGTGTCCAAACGGCGACTGAACGACTCTCGGAGGCGCGTTCAACGATGCTGGGCGCGACCAGCCAGTAGTGGGTTGGCAATCTTCGCCGTGGTGCTGCTCGCTTCGGGCACGGTGTCGTCAATGGCGGTGGGCGATACGACGAGCACCACGGTTGCCGGAACGACCACCACCATTGCCCCCACGACAACGACGACGAACCCTCTTCCAAGCACGACGACCACCGTGCCGGGTGGCATCACGTACTCGGTCGGCATCACCAGTTGCACGTTCGTGGACGCCTCGAGGACCTTGCTCAACTTCGCAGACCATCCGCCTCGAATGGTCGCGCCCACCCGCACGCTCGTGACCGAGATTCGCTATCCTACATCGTCGTCGCCGGCGACGTCGCGTCAACTCACCAACGCGTTGCCGGCCGCGCAACCGGGAGGTTTCCCGACCATTGTCTTTGCTCACGGCTATGACGTCACTCCCGACACCTACGAAAAACTTCTCGACGCCTGGGTTCGCAAAGGGTTCGTGGTCATCGCGCCCGTCTTCCCCGGCGAAGCGCCCTCCGAGGTCTCACTGCAGCGAGCGAACACTGAGACCGACCTCTACAACGAACCAGCGGACATGACGTTCGTGATGCGCCATCTACTACGGGCCAGTTCCTCCCGAGACCAGGCCTGTCCGCTGGTCACCGGGCTCATCAACCCGCAGCGTTTCGCTCTCGCGGGACACTCCGACGGCGCGATTGCCGTGGGACTTCTCGCCTTTTCCCAGGGTCGCGATCCGCAAGGTGTGGCCTACCGGAATCTGCGAAACGGACTTCACATTCGAAGCGTGCTGGTGATGTCCGGCGCGGTGGACGGCAAAGCTCCCTACGCGTCCACGGCGACCCACTCGCCGCTGCTGGTCATCCAAAGTGTGCGCGACCAGTGCAACCCGTCATTTTACGGCTTGCAGATCTACCGGGCGATCCATCAATCCAATAAGTGGTTTCTCGAGTTACTGACCGCCCATCATCTGCCCCCCATCGATGGTGAAGACCCGGGTGGCTATTCGGTGGTGCTGCGCGTGACACTGAGTTTCTTGGAATACTCACTCAGTGGCGTTCCACCGCCTCGTGTCATGGTCGCCGAAGGCAATGCTCGTCCGAAGATTGCGCAAATCTTTCAGGCCGGCGGCGGTCCCTACATTGCGCCGTTCGACGATCCCCCGGTGTGCGGTCCTCATTAGGCAGACGAGCGCGGACAGATGCTTCAGGTGTCGAAGACTTTTGGTCCCACCCCGTTGAGTAGCGTCATCCACATGACCCCAACCCCCGCCCAGCGACCGACGACCAAACAAGCGACGCGACCCGTGGCTCGAACTCGTGCCCGTCGGGTGCCCGCATCGCCGGACGAACTGCGCGCGATCTACGAGCAGTGCACTCGATTCATGAACGGAACGGGAAAACGTTCGGCGACGTCGCTGCTCGCGTCAATTCCCGACGACACGGTGATGGATCTGTACGGCGAGGGCGGCGTGGTCGCCGAACTCGAACACGAGATTGCCACGCTGCTCGGCAAAGAAGCGGCTCTTTTCATGATTACCGGAACCATGGCCCAGCAGGCCACCCTGCGGATACACGCCGACCGGCGTTCGTCGCGCACCATCGTCTTTCATCCCCAATGCCACTTGGACGTGCGCGAAGAGCGCGCGTACGAACGGCTGCACGGACTGGTCGCGGCGACGTGCGGTGGCTACGCCACGCCACTCAGCGCCGAACTGCTGGCTTCCGTACACGAACCGGTCGCGGCCCTGCTCGTGGAACTGCCCCAGCGCGACCTCGGCGGTACCTTGCCCGAATGGGAAGAACTGATCGCCCAAACACAGTGGGCCCGCGATCGCGGCGCGGCCACGCACCTCGATGGCGCTCGACTGTGGGAGGCGGCGCCCTTCTACCGGGCGACCGCCGGAAAGTCGCCCGCCGACATTTCGGCCCTCTTCGACACGGTGTACGTATCGTTCTACAAAGGACTCGGGGCCATTGCAGGCTGTTGCGTCGCCGGGGACGCCGCGACCATTGAAGAGTTGAAGCTGTGGCGCATTCGTCACGGTGGACGCGCGTTCGGACTTTGGCCGTACGCCGCATCGGCCCAGTCCGCCCTCGCGCTGCGCGGACATCGATTCGGCGACTATTACGAACGCGCTCGCGCGATCGCCACGACGCTGCAGCGCCTTGACGGCGTCGAAGTACTCCCCTTTCCCGTGCAAAGCCCCATGATGCACGTGCGAATCCGAGGTGACCGCGACAAGGTCATGGCCGCCATGGTGGACGTCGCGCGCCGTGACGGCGTATGGATGTTCGGCGGCGCCTACGCGAACGAGGGACCCTCACTGCAGCGATTTGAGTTCAACGTTGGCGAGGCCACCATGGCCTTTTCCTTAAGGGAAATTCGAGAGCTCTTTCAGCGGGTCGTGCCACCGTCGCGCCGGAGGTAGTTCAGCTCGCCACCCTGTTCTTTCGTCCAACGCCAACGCGAAGGCGAAAGTACGAATCGATCAGGCTGAGACGACCGGTAACGCCATGGTCAAATGGATGTACGGATATTCGCCCGGCAACGAGCACGATGCGTCGTCGTCTGACGGTGGTGCGAACGCGCCAGTCGAGCCGACGGCGAGCGCTTACTGTTCGTAGTTCTCCACGACGCTCGCGTCACGTAGTTGCGCTTGCGACGGATCCTTTCCAAACTCGCGTAGCGCCCGACGCTGGCGAAGTAGGTCCCAACATTGGTCGAGGGTCTCCTCGAGGTGGGCTAGGCGCTGCGCGTCCCCGTCCTTCTCGTTCGCTCTGATGGCGTTTTCCTCGTCCACCAGAGTATTGATGCGACCGTAGATATCTTCGTCGACCATGGATGCTCTCTCCTGTTCGGAACTCGCCGATCTTCGGCCCCACGGGCCACTGCGAACGCACCCGAGGGTGCTGCCACGAATGTAGCAACTTGGTCAGATGGGCAGGCCACCCGTCGCCGACCACGTCGAGCCCTGATCTTTGTAGGCAGCAATCGTTCGTTCGGCAATGCGCATCTGGTGGATCTCGTCGGCGCCATCGGCCAATCGGGCCCATCGAGCGTGCTGGAGCATGTTGGCGAGCGGCGTGTCAGTCGAGTAACCCAGCGCCCCGTGCACTTGGATCGCGCGATCGATAATCCGGTTGAGACTGTTGGCGACGAAGTGTTTGGTCATCGAGACCTCCGTGCGAAACTCGTCGCCGCGGTCGATTTTGTAGGCGGCGTGGAGGACCATGAGTTTGCACTGGTAGAGCTCCATGGCCGAGTCGGCGATCATCCATTGGACTCCTTGCTTCTCGGCGAGCGTGGAGCCATGGGAGTAACGAAGCAGCGCGCGGTCGACCATCATGTCCAGCGCGGTCTCGGCTTGAGCGATCCAGCGCATGCAATGTGCCAGTCGGGCCGGACCAAGTCGGGCCTGTCCCAATCGATGACCGTTGCCTCGCCCGCCGAGGATCTGTGCGTCGTGGACCCGCAGATCCTTGATGACGATCTCACTGTGCCCGGTTGATCCGTGCATGGTTTCCACCTCGCGCACGTCGTTCCAGCCGTCGCTCGGAATGTCGATGATGAAGGCGGTGGTGGCCCCGGACGAGCCCGCAGGCACATTGAGTTCCGTGCGAGCGATAAGTATGGCGAACTGTGAGCGACGTGCGTTCGAGATGAACCACTTATGCCCGTTGATGATCCATTCGTCACCGTCTTCTTCCGCGTGTGTTTGGATGAGGGTGGGATCCGATCCCGCGACTTCCGGTTCGGTCATGGCGAAACAGGACATCACCCGTCCTTCGCATAGTGGGCGAAGGTAACGCTCTTTCTGGTCCTCGTTGCCCCAGTGCAGGAGCGTGTGCATGTTGCCCTCGTCCGGCGCCATGCAGTTGAGCACCCAAGGACCAATCCGCGTCTTACCCGCCTCGGCCTGCACCATGGCGAGAGCCACGTGGCCCAGACCCATACCGCCCCACTCCTTGGGCATGTGCGGAAGCCATAGACCGAGCGACTTCGCCTGTTCGCGCAAAGTCAGGATTGTCGTGAGGTAGTCCTTGCGGGCCAGTTTTTCTTCGCCATCGCGTCGAGTTACCGCCGGTACGACCGATCCTTGAATAAAGTCGCGAACCCTCGTTCGGATTTCTTCGTGTTCGGGGCTGAGGGTGAAATCAATAGCCATGGGGCTCCTAGGAGTAGGGACTTCTCGCGGTGGTGACGAGGCTAGCCGTGCCCCCTTCGCCTTCGTGGTCGTGCGGAATCTTGAGCGCGAAGCATTACTCCTAGATAACGAACAACGACGCGGCCGCCGCGGCCATCAAGAGTGCGGTTAGCCAACCGAGCACCGAAGCCACGCGACCGTTTGCTTGATCCCCCATGATGGAGCGATCGGAGGAAATCAGCATCGTAATGATGAGGAACGGAGCCGCCGCGACGCCATTGATGATCGCCACCAGTACCAACAACTTGATGGGATTGACCGAGAGGAGGCTGAGTGCCATGCCGCCGCCAATCCCCACCAAGCACAGGCCGTAAAAGACCGGCGCGCGTCGTATGGACTGCGAGAAGCCCGTCGGTCGACCGAGCAGTCCGGCCATCCCGGCGGAACCCGACCCGGCTAACACCGGTATGGCCAGCATGCCCGATCCAATGAATCCGAAGGCGAAGATATACGAAGCGAACTTTCCCGCCACGGGTTTTAATGCGCTGGCCGCCTGCGCCGGTGAGCCGATGTTGACCTGGTGGCCGTGGCGACCCAACGTGGCCGCCGTCGCCACGATGATGGCGAACATGATGAGGTTCGAAATGCCCATGCCGGTGAACACATCGAACCTACTTCGCTTTACTTTCAGTTTCGCCTCTTTGGGCGCTCTTCGTCGCAGTGGAACGGGCCGATTGCCCCCGGTGGGTTCGGCGCGCATATCGTCGACGCGATTGACGCTTTGCCAAAAGAACAAGTACGGCGAGATGGTGGTGCCCAGCACGCCAATAAGCAACGCGAAGTAGGGCTTGGTGAATTGAATGTGCGGGGCGACCGTATTGAGCGCCACGGTACCCCACGGAATCTTTATGAAGAACAGCACCGCAATGTAGGACAACAAGGCGATGCAGAGAAACTTGAGAATGCTGGACGTCACGGCGAAGGAACCGGTGAAGACGAGCGATCAACACGGCCCCGGCGACAATGGCCCACACGGTCTGCGAACCGGCGTGCAAGAGGTGCATGCCAGCACCAATCGCCACCAGGTCGGCGGCGATGTTGAGGGCGTTGGCCACGATAAGCAGGGCGACCAAGAGGCCGATGACGATGCGCCACCGCTTGGAGAATCGAACAGCAATCAATTGTCCGAGGTCCTTGCCACTCGCCAAAGCCGTTCGGTCGCAGATCTCTTGGACCGCCGCCATGAGGGGAAACGTCAACAGGGACACCCAAAGCATCGAGAATCCGAATCTCGCGCCGGATTGGGCGTAGGTGGCAATGCACGACGGGTCGTCGTCGGACGCACCGGTGATGAGACCGGGGCCGAGACTTGACATATAGCCGCGCCATGACACGCGAGGCTTCTTCGCGGCGCCCACGCGCTCGCGACTCGTCATTCCCTGAACTCGACGAAAATATCATCCATGTCATGACACTACGGCGGCGCGGCGACGTGAGAACGAATCTTCGACGATGGAAGAACGGCGCGTCACGCGCGGGCCGTGGCGGGAAGGAACGTTCCTTTCTCCATGACGATCATGCGACGGGAGAGCTCAGTGGCTACACCTGGCAAGGGACATAGGGTGGGGTGATGGCCTACGAATACACCATGAAATACATACCCACCAAACGAAAGGGCTGGCAAGAACTCGTGGAGCTGACGGTCGATCTACCGGCCGAGGGATGGAAGCTGTTCATGGCGGTGCCGGTTACGGCCATGAGCGCTATTTGGTTCGGCCTTTCGGGCAGCCGGACTGTTGCGATAATCCATTACTTTCGACGTCCAATGCCCGATCGGACGTAGAGACCGTCGGGACGACCTCGCGACTCGATCTGGCTCCACGCGTGTGCGGGTCGCACCGAAAGTGCGAAGCAACGAGGGAAGAGGTCCGACGTCAACGACGCGTCGAGCCAAGTCTCCGCAGTCGTTCAGTGTAGGGTCATCGCTATGGACGGTTCGCCGCGAGCATGGAGCACGAGCGCGCGGCGGTCGGTGGCTCCTTGCCTCTTCGTCGCCACCGTCGCTCTGATCGTGGTTATTTTTGCTGGTCGACACGACGCACCGACCGTCAACCGCACCTTTGCGGTCTCCTACACGTACGAATGTTGCAGGGCGTCGATGGTCAACACCGTCTACCATCCGGGCGAGATTCTGCGATTGCGATGGATACGAGTTGCGCAGGCGCCGGGTCAGACGGGACAGACGTCACACGCCACGCTCGAACTACGCGTCTCTTTGTCTGGACCCTTCGACAACGTCGCGATACTTAAAGCCATCTCGGTGGCATCGAATTCACAATCGGGCTCCGCTGGCATTGTCGCTCTACCGCTGAGGGTACCCAATTGGGTTGCCGTCAATCCCGTATCGATCATCCGCATTCCGCGAACGGCCACGTCGGGCTACTTTAATCTCAGCTTTCGCGCGAGCACCGGGGAATTCAGCGTGAGCGGCGCATCGGTCGTTCGCGTCCAGTCGTAATTCGCGGCCGCCCGCAACGTGAAACGTACGTCGAAGTGGGATCGTTACTTGCCGTTGCGTTCCCGGTGCGCGCAGCCCGGCCAACAGCAGGGACGGCGTTGACCTTCCTCCAATTCTTCGTTGGTGCGTCGAATGCGTCGCTGCCGAGTCGCCGGCTGCTTGGCGTCTTCAACCCAACAAATGAATTCATTTCGCGCCAAGGGCGTGATGTCATTCCACGCTTCGAGAGCGACGGGATTGGCCACCAACGCATTCTTCAGGTCACTAGGAAGGTCGTGCACAACCCCACCGGATACCAGAACGCTCGCCACGCGTACAGAGTACCGGCATTCGCTATTGCCGGAGAGATTCATTCAGCAAGGTGGCCGCTTCGACGAGGACGTGGCGGACCCGGTGGCGTCTAACGCCAGTCGGACACGGCCCGTCCGAACGTCGAACTGATTTCGCGGGTCAGCAACGGTGCGAGGGACTCGGCGGTTCGTGCATCGCCGAAGACGTCTGGAACTTTGCAACATTCCCAGAATCGAACGAGTCCCTTCTCTCCGCCAGCGGTGAACATCTCCGCCACAAGTCGCTGCCATCGATACTGAAACCAGACGTAGCTCAGCGGATCCATTGCGTCGCCGCCGCCGGTGTGATGGGCCTGCAGATCCTCCAAAGAGTGGTATCCCTCGGCCCGCATCCGTCGGGCCAGCGCACGACCTTGTGATCCAATCGTGGGAAGTACCTCGAGTGCGGGCAGCGCCGCCGGAAGGTGGGTGGCGACGAACGCGTGGAGGGCAAGGTTGGCGAAAATCTCACTAAGCCAGTAGGTCGGGATCCGTATTTCGCCGAAGGTTTCAAAGGAGTGTCCAAGTTCATGGATAGTGATCAAGTCGAAGAACGGCTGAAGATTCACGCCGCCGGCTCCGTCCGGATATTGGGCCAACACATTGGCGAACTCTCGCGGTTCGATGGCAGCGAGGTCCTGGGCAAAGGCCACCCAGAACTTACCGTCGCCAGCGGGCATGACCACAATGCCAGGACGAGCTTGACCAGGGTCGATGTTGAAGAATGGCAGTCCGCAGGGGCACCTCGCCGTCAAACTCGGCCACGTCGATTCGTTGGCCACGATGAGGGCGAGGCGAAGAATAGTTCGTGTGGCGAGGGCGCGCCGGTTGCCATTTCTCATTCCTGGCGTGCCGTGCTGACTGCCCAAGCAACGCCATGGGTAGCTACGCGGCACGTCACGTGCGCGTTGACCGTCTCCCGATCAGTTAGAGGCCACGGTCCTAACCCAAGGAGTCAGCATTACCAGTGATTAAAAAGTCTTACGGTGTCCGGCGATCGACACCATTCCAAACCGGAATGACGTGCGCGCGGCGGTCGACACCATCCCACGCACTGACAAGTTCACTGGACGTGAGGGTGAGCAGACGATCTAACGAGACGTTCGCCACCAAACGAGCGTTCTCTTCACCCGACGACCGATCCCAAATCTGAAGTACGCCATCCAAGATCATGACGTCGGTTCCTTGCACTTCGCGAACAATTTTTTCGCGTCCTTTGCCGTAGACCCTCTCGTAAATTTCGAATGTAATCACTGCATACTCCTCGATTGAGTCGGCGCCGTCAACATGGTAGGACTATGCCCGACGCGATTCAAAGTCGGTGCTGTAGGAAGTCGACATCATGTTCGCGACGGGGTCGCTTTTCATTATCACGTCGTAGGTCGACCTACCCTCGACGGATGACACTAAAGGTCGACGTCAGTCGATTTCTTGACAGAGGCAATACGGATGGCCGAAGGGGTCGAACATCACTCGAAGGTGTTCGCGTGGCTGATATCCAGCGATCGTTGTCCCAAGGGCGAGCGCTTCAGCGCAGGCCACGTCGAGGTCACCCACCTGAAAATCGAGATGCATCATTGGACGCTGGCCGCCCTCGATTGGTGGCCACACCGGTGCCTGGTAGTCAAGTGCTTTTTGCAACACGATGAAGACGGGACCTCCGGGGGCGGAGGGTATTGCCGTATCGGGTTCCTGATGATGAATCGGCCACTCCAGCAAGCGCGAATAGAACGTCGCCAAGGCCAACGGATCGGGAGATTCAATTATGCATCCCCACCGCATGCCTTCGATCCTTGTTCGCATAGCCACTCCCCCAATTCCTGGAACATTAGGTGCATCGCGCGGCCCTTGAAGGTACTCCCTACGTTGCCATTGATTCCCCGCCGAGTGGACCAGTGAGAGGACGAGGCTGGGCAAACGAACTGTGCGGCTCACTCGGACGGAGGTGGCGGTTCAGGCGAGTCCGGTGAACACCGAGGTGTTGTGTACGGAATTGAGTAGTGCGACCTGTGCGTGTCGACAGGTTTCGGTTCGAGTTCCCACGTACGGGGTCACGTTGACGTGGTTGTTGCCAATCACCCGCATGGTGGTTGTTCCGCGAACGGATTGTTTGGATCGCCCACTGGTATTGACCAGGTCCAGAAGGTCGGTGATTGGCTTCGACGTTGTACGACTCACCGTGAAAGACAACGGACCACGCGCGCCCGGCAGTGCTCCGTAGAGTCCTTCCCAGGTCATGACTCCGCAGACGACGAGCGTGAACTGTTGAAATGTCCGCTTCATTCTTTCCAGTTCGTAGAAATGAGCGCACAGTCCGTCATGTCACCTGCGGATACTTCCCCTCGTATCAGCTCGCTGGTGGTTTCCCTTCAACTTTCTCAGGAGTGCCAAGGGCACCGAAGAAAGCCGTAGTGCTTACATGTACATTCGAAATACCTGCAAGGATAAAGAAGTCCGAGGCTTCAGTCCGACGTTGCTCGTCACACTTTTCGGCAAGTAAACCCCGCGGTGATCTTCCCGGGATCCGTTACGTCACCGTCCGTGGCGGCACCTTCTGAAACCGAGGGCTATCGCGTGATGCGAATGATTTTGGTTACCGTGCCACTCTGTTTGGTGGCGCCAGCAAGGTACTGCACTTGGAGCGAACTGTTGCCGGCGGGACACGAACTGTAGAGCTGCAGCGTTAGCGTTGCGTTCCCCGCATTTCGCTCGGTGACGACGGCCGACGAGCCACAGACACTGTGCCCCTGCACGAGCAGGGCCTGCAACTGGGTATTGGCCAAAGTTGTGCGCACAACCACCTTGAGGCCATGACGCACCGTACTCGTCCACGAGAGCTGCGAGGGAGCCGAAGCTATGTGGACCAACGAGGGCGTGGAGAGCGTAAAACTCTGCGTCGTCGCACGAAAATTAACCCCGCCGGAAGCGAACGCCTTAGTGGTTGACCGAATCACGACGCTGCCGCCACCCTTGGGCATCGGGAAGTCCCCGGCAGACGCGCAATTGTGGCTCGGAAACGAGGCGACAGAACTGGGAGAGGAGTACGTGAGCGTGGTGGTGCAAATATCGCCAGCCATCGAAAGTGGAAATCGTGATTGCGACGCAATGGAGATGAGGTGCGAGTCATGGGTGATGTTGAACCGACGATTCACCGCGTTCGGGCTGGGAGCGATCGTGGAGAACGACGTCGACCACGTCACCGGCGTGACGGAGGCGTCGCTCGAGACACTCGCGCTACCCGCGAAGACGTACTTTGTGCCCGCAAGGAGTTGCTTGACCGGCACGAAGATCCACGCTCCGGCCCGCGCGGGTACCGCGTCAAGGTGCATGTCGCCACTCGGACCGGTCAGCGTGGCCTGCACTGTGTCGAACGATGGGTCGCCCGCTTTGGGGTCAGTCCACACGATGAGGTTCGACCCGTACCATGAGTTTCCGAGTCCCGCCGTCTGCTGCGGTGAGGTCGGAAACTCTCCGTATGCGTTCAGCGCCCAGTACCGCAACATTTCGCCGTTCCCGGGGTAAGTCGCCACGCTCGCCGTGCTCAAGGCCGGGGTGGCACCACTTCCCCCGAGGCACAGTCGCGTGTTGTTATCGGAGGCCCAGAACGTGTTGTTGTCGGGATCGAGTATGCCTATCCAGTGGAATGGGGCGTCTTGAAACGGGTCAAAGGTGTTCCACCCGTCGTAGCTGTTGAAAAAATTGGAACCGCCTGAAAGTTCCGACCGAGCCGCGGCCGTCGCACCCGCTGCCGTGTAATCGGGTTTGCCCGGCGTTTCGCCATGGGGGTTGGGCTGATCATCGCCATTCACCGCGGCGTAAATATTGTGCGCCGCACAACCACCGGCCGTGGCGGAATCAAAGATCGTGTACGGGGCGATGCCCGCAAGCGCGCGCTGGTGGTTGACGCTCGCCTCGATTGCGCTGGACGTCGCGGGTGTCACATGGGGTACTGGCGGGCCCAAACTCGCGCCCACGACTGAGGTGAAGATGAGGGGGCTTAGAATGACAGACGCGAATAACAACGCACCGCGACGGGATGACATGCCCGGCATCGTAGGTCACAAAACCTCAACCAAACGTGCACCAACTTCAATTAGTTCTTTTGTTCCGATTCCACAACTCGATCGTCCCACAAATACTGAAACATCACATTGGTGTGGCAGGCCCGACGCAACAGTTCTGCAACCACTCACTGGAGGCTTGAATGACCACCAGCAGCCAGGTCCGCGGCGGTGGACTAAATGTTGTGGCGCCCTGGGCTTAGGAGTCAACTCGAAGTAGCTGACCATCGAGTCGAAGCCAAGTGGTCTCAGCGGCATCGTCCGCCGGAGTCTTGTCACACATGATTCGGTGGAGTGCGCCGGTAGCCAGTTCTTCGGCAAGCCAGAGCACTTCGTGGTCATCCTTCCCAGGCGCTTTGGCTCGGTAGCCGAAACGATTGTCCGGAAAATCACAGTGCGAAAAGCAAAGTTCCACCGTCTTCCTACCGTCGCTGATGCTTACGTCAACTGCCTCCACTTGCGGTGCACCAAGCTGGTGCGCAAGATCATTGAACGTCTTGAAACTGGTCAGTTGCTCGTTGATGGTACGCACGCGAGGCGTCACCCTGCAAATCTTACGAAGCATCGTTTCCCAGATCGAGGCACCCCTCTGAAATCCATGATTCCTCAATGATTTGCCTAGTGTCGGAGGCCCGACGCAACAGTTCTGCAACCTTCCTTTGGCGCCTTGAGATACCTACGGCACTTTGAGAGAGTAGCCGAACTGAGATCCAAGCCTAGGTATCAAGTTGAACTATGCGAGAAGCAGTGAGTATCCGTCTAAGCGCAACAACTCCCAGAAGGGACAGCAAGAGTGTGCCGAGGGCCATGCAAATCGTTTCGACGGAATCGGCCCAGATCTGAATCACCGCTCCGGAATATGTGTTCTGAAGTATTGACGCCAGAATGAGCAGGATCACCGAAGCGATGGTGACGATGAATGCGGCGAGATTCCATTTCGCGATTACGCGCAGTCGCGCAACGTGTGCGTCAACGACGTTGTCGGAGACCTCAGAATTGAATTGTGTGGTCCACCATCCGTACTGCCACCAGATCAGTGCGGCTGAAATCAAAAGCATGGTTGACGTCGACGGGTCAACCCAGCGGAGTGCCGACGAAATTAGGGACCATCCGAGTCCAGCTGGGAAGCCTGTCTGACCGACCAATGACATACCCGTGGCAATTCCGCTGCCAACCACAAGAAGTCCAACGCTAATGATGATGAAGACAGGGGCAAGTTCTGGAAGTTCCCAACCTGAATCATGCTCAAAGGCCCCGTTGCCGAGAGGTGCGTTTCGCAAATCTTCTTCGTTTGAACTCATTTGTGAAACCTATCCGACCGAGTCACAAGGCCTCGAGGCTCGCTGGTGTCGGAGGCCCGACGCAACAGTTCTGCAACCCTTCACTGGCGATTAATTGGCTGACCGCTTCGTTTTCATTTTGGTTGATCGGCAATAAAGACGGCCGTCGCGCCGTGAACTCGAAGCGGCCAACCCGAATGAGGTAGCAGATGGGCCAAATCGCTCCTGTCAATGCTCCCCAAATACGACGCAGCCGACTCTCGGTCCGAAAACAGCGCATGGGTGGCTGTCTCGCGCTGTTCCACTGAAGTGAAGAATCGACCGAGGTGATTTGCACCATTTTCTACGCTGAAGGGCGGTTCTTCGTGTTCGGCTCCAACCGCGGTCCATAGTTCTTCGAGGTGAGCTTTGCCGTTGGTTATGGCGACCAGCCTTCCACCTGAACGAAGCACTCTCGCCAACTCCGACAGTCCTTGCTCCAAAGGAGAGACGTGATAGAGCATCCAGGCAGCAACCACGGCGTCAAAGGAGGCGTCAGGAAAAGGTAGATCGCGAATATCCCCCTCGATCGTTACTACGCCGAGAGCGCTACTCGCAGAGACCATCGCGGCCGATGAGTCGAGACCAATGACTTCGCACTGAATCTCCTCAGCGATCCGAAGGGTGAGATTACCTTTGCCAGAACCAACTTCGAGAATACGGCGGGGATGAACCTCCCTCAATGCGAGAAGCGCGACGTCCTGGGGCGAACGTCCAGGTTCGTCCGCACTCCACACCGAAGCACGGGTGTCCAATCTTTCAGTTGTGCGGTATTGGTCGCGTACATATTTGTCATTGTTGAAACGCACACCTTGACCTTAGGCCTCCGACGTTTCGTGTTGAAAGAAAAGAGGTACGGTCAAGACCTTGGGAAGTACTTCCCGGCTGGTGTCGGAGGCGGTCTGAGGTTCCATAGTTTCTGGGACAGCATGTTTCAGGGTTTCTGGGACACTTCCATCCGGAGGTTTCCATGGATTTGGCGACGTATGCGGTCACGGCTGTTTTGGTTGAGGGCCGTTCCGTTCGAGCGGTGGCGGCAT
>JANXXO010000065.1 GCA_025350565.1 Acidimicrobiaceae bacterium | reverse complement strand
CAGGCCGATTCGCACGGGGCCGGACAGAGTCGGCCGGTGAACTCGGGAAAGTTGTTCGTATCGAAGAGTTGTTCGGCGGCCAACGCCCACTGGGTTCGGTAGACGTGATCGTTAAACGTGGGTATGCGATTGCCGAGTGGACAGCCTTGCATGCAAAAAGGAATGCCGCAGTCCATGCAGCGCGCACCTTGCTCGGCGACCGCCTCGTCGCTTTGGGGCTCGTAGACCTCGCGCCAATCGCGTAACCGTACCGGGACCGGTCGAGGGCTCGGCCCCTTTCGTGGGTACTCGAGAAAGCCCGTGACCTTACCCATTGCGTAACTCGTCGCGGATCCGCTGGTACTCCGAGGTCTCGATACGGACGAAGTGCATGCGGTCGTGGCGCCAGTTGGCGAGCATCGAGGTCGCTCTCGTCGAACCAGTCTCGTTGGCGAATCGCGTCAAGAGGACGCGCAGCAGTTCGTCGTGGTGGTATTCGAGAGGGTCGATCTCGTAGACGCCGGTGCTCAGGTAATCGTGCACGGTCTGGGCCGGGTCGTAGAGATAGAGCGTGCCCCCGGACATGCCGGCGGCGAGATTTCGCCCTACGTTGCCAAGAATGACCACGACGCCACCGGTCATGTACTCACAGGCGTGGTCGCCCGTTCCTTCCACCACGATCGTCGCGCCGGAGTTGCGAACGCCGCAGCGCTCCCCCACCACGCCGCTGATGAAGATCTCCCCGCCGGTGGCTCCGTAACCAATGACGTTGCCGGCGATCACGTTCTCTTCGCTGGGGAAGGACGACGCGGAGTGGGGCCGAATGACGATGCGACCCCCCGAGAGACCCTTACCGACGTAGTCGTTGGCGTCGCCGGTCAGGCGTAGGGTGATGCCTTTGGGCACGAAGGCCCCGAGGCTTTGACCCGAGGACCCGTCCAAGTCAATGGTGATCAAGTCGTCGTCCAACTCGCGTGCACCCAACGAGCGCGTAATGGCGCTGCCCGTGAGGGTGCCGACGGCCCGATTGACATTGCGAATGGGCGTGGCGAACCGGAAGGGCTCGTTCTTGGTGGCCGCGTCCAGCGCGGGGCCGAGAAAGATCCAGTCGAGCGCTCCGTCGAGGCCGTGCTCTTGCTTGACACTCTGGCGTCGTTGATCGGGCGCCACGCTCACCAGTAGGGCCGAGAGGTCGAGGTCGTTGGCGTCATCGTCGAGCGAATCCACGATGATGCGCGACGCGTCGCCGACCAACTCGTCGAGGGTCCGCACGCCCAGCAGGGCCAGGTATTCGCGCACCTCTTCGGCGATGAACTGAAAGAAGTTCTCCACGAACTCGGGCTCGCCGGTGAATCGTTCGCGCAGAACCGGATTCTGGGTGGCAATGCCCACCGGACAGGTGTCGAGGTGACAGACGCGCATCATTACGCACCCCGCGACCACCAGTGGTGCCGTGGCGAAGCCGAACTCCTCGGCGCCGAGCAGCGCCGCGATGATGACGTCACGACCGGTCTTCAGTTGTCCGTCGACTTGGAGGACGACGCGGCTACGCAGTCCGTTGGCGGCCAACGTCTGATGCGTCTCGGCGAGGCCCAGTTCCCACGGCGTGCCCGCGTGCTTCAAGGAGGTGAGGGGTGCCGCACCTGTGCCCCCGTCGTGGCCCGAGATGAGGATCACGTCGGCGTGGGCCTTGGCGACGCCCGCGGCGATGGTGCCCACGCCTTGCTCGCTCACCAATTTGACGTGAATGCGGGCTTGGTCGTTCGCGTTCTTGAGGTCGTAGATGAGTTGCGCCAAGTCCTCAATGGAGTAGATGTCGTGGTGCGGCGGCGGTGAGATGAGTCCCACGCCGGGCGTGGAGTGACGGGTCTTGGCGATCCAGGGGTAGACCTTGGAACCGGGCAGTTGGCCGCCCTCGCCCGGCTTCGCTCCTTGGGCCATCTTGATCTGGAGGTCGTCGGCGTTCACCAAGTACTGGCTGGTCACGCCGAAGCGCCCCGAAGCGACCTGTTTGATCGCCGAGCGTCGATTGTGGCGCGGATCGGAGGTGTCGAAGCGTTCGGCGTCCTCGCCGCCCTCGCCGGTGTTCGATTTCGCTCCCAGACGGTTCATGGCGATGGCCAAGGTCGAATGCGCCTCGTCCGAGATCGATCCATACGACATGGCCCCGGTGCTGAAGCGGCGAATGATTGAGGCCGCGCTCTCCACCTCGTCGAGGGGTAGCGGCGTGGGACTGGGCATCAGGTTCATCAGGCCGCGTAACGTCACCAACTGCTTCGATTGGTCGTCCACCAGCGTGGTGTACTCCTTAAAAATGTCGAAGCGCTTCGCGCGCGTGGCGTGCTGGAGCTTTTGCACCGTGCGGGGATTGAAGAGGTGGACTTCGCCGTCGCGGCGCCACTGGTACTCGCCGTTGTTGCGAAGTTCGACCTGTTCGCCCAGGCGCGGCTCGTAGGCACTGGCGTGGAGTTGGAGCACGCTTCGCGCAATGTGTTCGAGCGTGATGCCCCCGATTCGTGAGCGGAAACCGGGAAAGTAGCGCGAGAGGACTTCGTGCGATATACCCACGGCCTCGAAGAGCTGTGAGCCTACGTAGCTCGCGACCGTGCTGACGCCCATCTTCGACATGGTCTTCACGATGCCTTTGTTGAGCGCCTTGCCGTACTGATAGCGCGCCTCGAAGGCGGTGAACTCGTTCAGTTCACCCTCTTCTACTAGGGCGTCAATGGACTCGTAGGCGAGATAGGGACAGACGGCCGAGGCACCAAAGCCCAGCAGCAGGGCGACGTGGTGGACCTCGCGCACGTCGCCTGACTCCATGATGAGCGCGGCGCTCGTGCGCAGGTGTTCGTCGACCAGTCGGTGGTGTACGGCCGAGGTGAGCAGCAGGCTCGGGATGGCGGCGTGGGTGGCCGTGGAGTTACGGTCCGAGAGGATCACAATGTTCGTTCCCGCACGCACGTGACGAACGACTTCGTCGGTGAGCGCGTCGACCGCGCCGGCCAATCGTTCGCCCGCCGGCGCCTCGCCCTGGGCGTCGAAGAGTCCGTCGATGACTACGGCGTGGAAGCCCTGTAGGTGATCGAACTCCTCGACGTAGCGGATTTTCGCGAGCTCATCGATGGAGAGCACCGGCGACGGCAGCACGATTTGGTGGCAGTGGCGCGCACTTTGCGTGAGCAGATTGTCTTCGCCCCCGATGGCCACCCGGGTCGAGGTCACCAGCTCTTCGCGAATGGCGTCGAGTGGAGGGTTCGTCACCTGAGCGAAGAGTTGGGTGAAGTAATCGAAGAGAGGACGTGGGAGGGTCGAGAGGACGGACACGGTGGTGTCCGAGCCCATGGAACCAATGGGCTCCTCGCTCACGCGCGCCATGTGGCGAACAATGAGGCGCAGGTCCTCTTCGCTGTAGCCGAAGTTCTTCTGTTGGCGAACCACCGACGCGTGGCTCGGCGTCAGCATGGGCGGTGCCTCGATCTCGTCGAGTGAGAACTGTTGGGCGGCCAGCCATTCGCCGTACGGGGCGGCCGCGGCGAGTGAACCTTTTAGTTCCTCGTCGTCAATGATCCGGCCCTGCTCGACGTCGACCAGGAAGACCCGACCGGGCTGGAGACGTCCCTTGCGTTCGATGTTCGCGGGGTCAATGGGCAAGACCCCGACTTCGCTGGCGAAGATGACGCGTTGATCCTTGGTGACCCAGTAACGGGCCGGGCGAAGTCCGTTGCGGTCGAGGACCGCGCCCACGACTTTGCCGTCACAGAAGGTCACCGACGCGGGACCATCCCACGGCTCCATCAGCGCGGCGTGGTACCGGTAGAAGTCCCGACGCGACGTGCTCATGTTGGTGGAACGCTCCCACGCCTCGGGGATCATCATGAGCACGGCGTGCGGGAGCGACCTTCCTGCGTGGACGAGAAGTTCGACGACCTCATCGAAACTGGCCGAGTCACTCATGTCCGGGGTGATCAGCGGGGTGAGTTCGTTAATGGGCAGCGGCAAGACGTCGCTCACCAAGGAACTTTCGCGCGCGGTCATCCAGTTGCGATTGCCCCGAACGGTGTTGATTTCACCGTTGTGCGCAATGAAGCGAAACGGCTGCGCCAGGTCCCAGCGCGGCAGGACGTTCGTCGAGAAACGGCTGTGCACGACGGCGATGGCCGACGTGAGGCGCGGATCGCGCAGATCCAGGAAGTAATTGCGCAACTGCGGCGCCGTGAGCATGCCCTTGTAAATGAGGACGTTGGAGGAACACGAGGCCGCGTAGATCGGCAGCCAATGTTCGAGAACCTTTCGGGCACAGTACAGCGCTCGTTCGAGGTGGACGCCCGGACTGTCGGGGTGGCGAGTGATGAGCTGTTGGACGAACAAGGGTTCTGACGCGCCCGACGTCGAACCGAGGATGGTCGAATCAACGGGAACGACCCGCCATCCAGTGGCCCGAAGCCCCACGCGGTCCAACACTTTGTCGATCGTCCGCCGCACGGTGTCGAGGTCTGTCTCTTTGGGTATGAGCCAGTGCGCCACCCCGTAGTCGCCGGCATCGGGCACCACGTCGAAAACGTCACGGTTGAACGAATGGGGCATCTGGATGAGGATGCCGGCGCCGTCGCCCGAGTCGAGGTCCGAGCCGGTAGCGCCGCGATGTTCGAGGTTCTCCAAAATGGTGAGGGCGTCGAGCACGGTCTCGTTGGTCGCGCGCGCGGTGAGGTCCGCGACCATGCCCACGCCGCAGGCGTCGTGTTCGAAGGTGGGGTCGTAGAGTGTGTCTGTCATAGCGTTTCCTAACGGGGCAACGCTGACCCGAGGCAATCATACCGAAAAACTTTTCTCGCCTCGCGCCCTACGCTGGGCAAGTGACGTCGTCCGAACAAAGTGCGCTGGTCGTCGGTGGAGGGGTCATCGGACTAGCCAGTGCCTTTCGTCTCGCCCGCGCCCACTTCGCGGTAACCCTTTTCGATCCCACGCCCGGCATGGGGGCAACGCACGCCGCGGCCGGAATGGTCGCCGCAAGCGCCGAGATCACACCGGGGGAAGAGGCGAACTTTCGACTTCAGAGTGGCGCACTGGGCGCGTGGCGCGCCTTGGCCGAAGAGCTCGGCGAGGTCACGGGTAAAGAACTGACCCTGAGAGAAGTCGGCACGCTGCTCGTCGGATGGGACCGGAGCGATCGCCGGCTGGTAGATCAGTACGTCGACGTGGCCAATGAGTTCGGCGTGCAGCCCCAACGAGTTCGTCGCGACGACGCGCCCGCGCTCTTCGAAGGCGTCACCGGTCGGATCAGCGAGGGCCTCTTGATCGCCGGCGACGCCTGGGTCAATCCCGACCAGGTGGTGGAGCTGCTCAGCGAGGCCAATCAGATCTTGGGCGTCGAGGTCGTGAACGAGACGGTGACCAGCGTCTCCTCAGCGGGCAACCGCGCGCACGCCAACACCATCACGGCGTCCTTCGATCGACCTCTTGGCCTCATCGCCACGGGCGTGGGGGCGCTTCCTGCGGGCGTGGTCAGTCCGCACAGAAACCGAATTCGACCTATTCACGGCATTACCGTTCGGGTGTGCGGCCTCGATCGGAGCGATCAACCAATGATCCGGTCGTACGTACGCGGCCGAACCGTCTACATGGTCAGTCGTCCCGGCGGCTACAACGTACTGGGCGCCACGTCGGAGGAGCGAAGTGAGTCCACCGTGCAGGTCGGCGAATTGGAACGCCTCTTGCGTGACGCGCTCGAGATCGTGCCCGATCTCGACTCGGCGGCAGTCGTGGAGACACGATCGGGACTTCGACCGGCGAGCGACGATCTTCGCCCCTTCTTCGAGGTCCTCGAAGGCGGCCGGTGGGCGTGGTCGTCCGGCCATTTTCGCCACGGTGTCACGCTCGCTCCGCTGGCCGCGCGCGAGGCGCTTCGCTTTGCTGAGGGAGTCGAGTGATTGCGGTGAACGGCGAACCGCGCGAGTTCGCCGTTGAAACGGTGGCTTCGCTCTTGACGCGACTGAACATTCAACCGCGTGGGATAGCCGTGGCCGTGAACGGCGAAGTCGTTCGACGTTCGGAATGGACGTCCACCTCCGTCGTAGACGAAAGCGCAATCGAAATCGTGACCGCCGTCGCGGGTGGATGAAGAGAGGAAAGTATGACATCGGACGAACTAGTAGAGGCCCTTGACGAACGCATTCTCGAGGCCCTTCGTGCCAAGGCTACGGGCGAGTCGATTGCCTACCTGTGCGAAGCGCGGGCGTGGCTTACCCACCCCGATCAAGCACACGGGGGCCATCGGCCCAGTAGCTAAATGTCGCCAGCGAGTAAGGTTGTTCCTTCACGGGCTGTGGCTTAGTTTGGTCTAGAGCGCTCGGCTGGGGGCCGAGAGATCGGGAGTTCAAATCTCCCCAGCCCGACCATCATCATCACCATTACACCGGCCGAGTGTCCTGCGTTTGTCACGGCCGCGGTCCGACTTCCAATGATTGGCGTCTGTTCGGGTGGCGTTTTGGACCGGGTTCGTCAGACAACGGGCGCCCAGGGCCGGCGTCGTTGGAACCGCGTCTCGACGTGAGGGGATTGCCACAGTTGTCACCAAACCTCTCGCGGGCGGCTTCGCGAAGGGCAGCGGTGTCACGGCAAAGACCGAAGTCGCCGTGCTGAAATCGGCACTGTGAGGCGGAAAGCGTCCAACGGACCCGAGTGCGACCTTCGACCGACATACATCGACACCTCACTCCAACCCGGCCACTACCCGTGCGCTTCTGTCTCACTTCAGGAACAGTGCGAGAGGCAAACGCAATTCTCCATTTAAAGCGTCGAGAAGCCTTCACCAAAATTCAGCATTCGGCGTTTAGTGGAGATTGTGGTTGATGCCGGTCCAAAATGAGTCAAAAGGGTCGATTTAGTTCGAGGGGTCTGGGTGACCGGGGCGGGTTCGGTCATCGGGGCCAATGTCACCTGAGCCACGGTCCATTTGCCCCCGGGCAAACGAGAGTGGGCGGATCAATTGGTGGGGAGATTCACGGCCACCCAGGAACTAATGACCCAACTGCTAATGGGCAGCGAATCCATTCAAGTACCGACTAAGGAGTGGATCGACGATGCGCCAGTCACCGGTCTTTATGTGCACGGCGATCCCGGCGGTACGCAGCGAATTCAAAGCGCGTCGCACCTGCTGATCGTCCAGATCCCCTCCGTAGGGCGCTTCGCCACGTGCGAGACGTTGCGCAACCGCGAGAGCGTGCACTCGTAGTCCTCGAATCCGTGAGACCTCTCCCTCGTGAGTGGGCAGTTCGGCCGACATGGCGTAACCCAAGCCCTGAATGACTTCAGTTGCGCCAACGACGAACGAGCCTTTCTCAACGGCGACAACGTGAGACTGTTGAGCGATCAGCATTGTCGCGCGCGCCGCGCCTTCGCCGTATTCCAACAACGTCGCCAGCGCCTCATCGGTGATCGCCGTCTCGTCGCGGAGATAGACCTTTCGCAGTGATCGCCGCCAGTCGTCCTCGGCAATGCAGTCCAGGGTGAAGAAGCCCGCGAACTGATACATCGCGCGAGACTTCGGAGTGAAGATCTCGCGCATCATGTGCTCAATTGACCCAGCGAAGAGACAGGTCACGTGGGGGCTGCGTTGGAGAATCGCGCGCATCTTCTTGGTAAGGAGATCCGGGTCGCCAAAGCGCCGGCCGCCGGCCTCAATCTCCTGGAACTCATCCATGTAGAGCACTACTGACCGGCCGTCAGTCACCGCCAACTTTTCGAGCAATGCGAGCGCGAAGTCGAATTGGGCATCGGGAGTCTTGCGATTCGCCAACGGCGCGAAAGCAAACTCAATGTCGGGACCGAACTCGTGATGCAGCGTCGCCGAAACCTGGGCCGCGCGTCCAATGCGGCGCGTTGCTCGCGTCAGCGCCGGCAACGCCTGCTTCACGGCCGTACGATTGGTGAGCGCACGCCGCGCAATCAACTCAGCCAGTGACGTCAACGATTCGACTTGGAAGAGGTCGACACTCACGACGTAGGTTCCGTTCGAGCGAAGTCGCGCCACCGAGGCGTCGCAAACGCTGGTCTTACCTGTTCGTCGTGGCCCAGCCAACACCTGGTGGCTTCCACCACTTAATTGAGCGACGAGCGCTTTAACTTCTTCTTCGCGGCCGATCATCTGGCGCGGAGCGACAGGTCCCTTCGTGGGGAAGAGCTCTTGGCTGGGAATGCGTGCGTATGACACCATGTGACTCATTATAGTTCCGTAAGTGTCATACACCACTAAAGCGATTCGTAATTGTCGGGTTACGTAACTGCTCCTGACTCAACCTTCGCTCACCGTTCGGTGCGAACTAAATCAGCCATTTCGAGCCGTTTGCCGCCCGCCTCAACCACAATCGCCACTAAACGCCGAATGCTAATAATTCAAAGATGAGTCATGCGGAATCCTCTCGTCGGCCGATATTCTCCGGTAAGTGGCAGTCGGGTGTCTCATTATGCGAGACAAATCTCATGCGGCAACAATGGATCATCACTTCCCTATCATCGGATCAATGGAGATTCTTTGTGCTGACTGCGGTTGCTTGGTTGATCAGGGCGTCCGCGTCAAGGTCTGCAACAATGCGGAGTGTTGCTGTCGAGACTTGCCCATTCGAACGGTCTGATGGTGGGCACGCCTAGCCGTGGACAATGCTCGCTTGGCGAACCAAACATCGAATGTGAGTCGACATCGATTGGGCCGTGAGTTGCGCCGAGTGGTGAGGGAAGCGTGCATCCGCTCAGTTCTCTAGATCGCGGGCCGCGATTTGTGGCCAGAGCTTTTGTGGAATGACGAAAGTCGGTACCTCATCGACAGCGCACTATCCCTGGAGATGCAGTACATATTGCGACCATGTGGCGTTCGCCGTCTCGGCGACGGGCGACGACCGTGAACCCCTGCGAAGATGAGTGAGTGCGTCGAGAACTTAAATACGTCGAGCTCAAGACAGGATTCAACGGTGATGGTCCCGCGTCAATCAGTTGGGTCACCTTCTCGAAGACGGACCGGACCGTGTATTACCGTGGCCGTTCGTTGCAGCGGATCATTCAAGGCGGTAGCAATTCCAATCGCTTTGACGTCGCGTCCGGCGAAGAGTACGGAATCTCCGGTGTGAAGAATGACGGTCGAAACCGACATTGGGTCGGGAAAGGTCTCGTCGCGATAGATGACGATGCCCGCGAAAATTATGAACGAAAGTTCCACAAATGACCCGGAAGTTCAACCGCCCCACGAACCGCATAGTGCCCGTCAACGTTTTGGGGACACTCGAGGCATTGTGCGTCCCGGGATTGTGCGCACGAATCACGTGAAGCGATGGTGCGCGGTCGGGCTGTTTATTGTGGTCTGCTCCACAGCGTGGATCCTTGGCAGCTCTCGGCACACCATCGTTCATGGCAGTGAGATATTTTCCCAGATCCTCGCGATTCGCAACGCGGTGCCAGCGAAGGCTACCAATGTCACGCCGCAATCCTCGGGCGCAACATTGGTCTCTGGTTGCCCCGACTTTCCTGGTGCCCGCAATGGTTGGACGACGGACTTGGCTTCGGTGACGTTCCTCGATTCGAGCTCGCGGGCAACGGTTGTCAGAGAGATTGACGGCGAATTGAGGCGACAAGGTTGGGTACGTCACGATTCGCGGCCACAACCGTCGGAGGGCCTCCTCCCCCATTGGACCCTCAACGTAAAGAGCACGCACGTCGTACAGGCGTGGGCCTTTCCCGTCGGAACCAACGCGCATGACTGGTACATCAGTGCGAGTTGGCACCCACCAGGACCAATCGGTCAAGGCTGCCCGTAGCCGCCCAGCCGTGTCGAGGACGAATCGTCACTTCGTCGGTGACGTGACTGACGAATTGACGGCGACATTGCGAAGAGCGCCGAGACCTTCGATGGTGGTAACGACTACATCGCCGGGTTGCAGGAAGACCGGCGGCTGACGGGACTGGCCGACGCCCTGCGGGGTACCGGTGAAGATCAAGTCCCCACGACGTAGTTCACAGAATGACGAAAGATAAGACACCAACTGCGCCACCGAGAAGACCATGTCGGACGTGCTCGACTCCTGCATGACCACACCATTGATGGTGGTCGAGATTCCCAGATCGTTCGGATTGGCTATCTCGTCGGAGGTGGTGAGCCACGGTCCGACGGGAGCGAAGTTCTCGAACGACTTGCCGAGCGAGAACTGCGGCGGGCTGCTCTTGAACTGCCATCCGCGCTCCGAGTAGTCCTGACCCACGCAGTAACCCATGACCGAAGAAAGGGCATTTTCTTCGCGTAGGTGGCGAGCCGTTGCTCCGATGACGACGACGAGTTCGGCCTCCCAGTCGGTCATTGGCCCCGGTAGTGGAAGCGGCGCATTGGGACCACAGATTGCGGAAGCGAATTTGGTGAAGACCATGGGCTCACTCGGTAGGGCCAGTCCCGATTCGGCGGCGTGTTGTGCGTAATTCAGTCCAACGGCGAAAATCTGACTGGGGTTGGCTATCACCGGGCCGAGTCGCTCGTCGCCGAGTAACTCGTGGGCCGTCGCCGCGTCAGTGGGTCGGGGATGAGCCGAGTTGAACCACGTGCGAAGCGTACCCAGTTGCCCCACGCACTTCTCGAGGGAGGCGGAAAATGCTCCGTTGGAGCTCTTCGCCACGTCGACGAGACCGTCCTCGGTCACGATCGTTGCTCGCCCCTCGAAGTTGGCTAGTCGCATGAATCGCTCGCTTTCCCTCTGGCGCGTCGCAGGGGAAGCCTACTTAGGGCTGCGACGCTTCGCCGGAGGCTCCGCGACGGCGCGTTGATACTTCGCCAAAAGCCCGTCAGCCGGTAGAATTGACTCGTTGTGGTCGGTCGAGTCGACCGGCATCCGCTGCGCCGCCTTGGTGCTTGCGAAAAGGCATTGCCGAGAGAGGGTGATTCCAGCCAGTGGTTGGACCCAGAATGAACAAAAAGGATCCCTTCGTCCTACGCCACCTCGCCGACGTGCAACCCGATCTTTGGTGGCTTGACTCTGACCCAATGGAGCCAGCCCCGCACTCGGCTCTCATTGGCGACATTGGCGCCGATCTGTGCGTGGTGGGGGCCGGCTACACGGGCCTGTGGACCGCGCTGCTCGCCAAAGAGCGCGACCCCGACCGCGAAGTGGTGTTGGTGGAACAGTTCGAGACCGGAGCCGGCGCGTCGGGCCGCAATGGTGGATTTTGCTCGGCCTCCCTGACCCACGGGTACCTGAACGGCGTGCGCCGGTTCCCCGACGAAATCGAACTCATCCAACGCCTGGGTCGCGAGAATCTGGACGAGATCGAAGCGACCATCCGTCGGTACAACATCGAATGCGACTTCGAGCGCACCGGCGAATTACAAGTGGCCGTGGCGCCCTGGCAGTTCAAGGGTATGGCGGAGCAGGCCAAACGTCGTAACGCCATGGGTGACGACGTGGAAGTACTCAACCAAGAAGAGGTCCAGGCCCGTGTGCACTCCCCTTCCTACGTCGGGGCACTCTTCGACCGCGACGGCACGGCTCTGGTCGATCCGGCTCGCCTGGTCTGGGGACTCGAACGCGTCTGCATCGAACTGGGCGTCAAGATCTTCGAGAACTCCAAAGTCGAATGGCTCGAGGATCTCCACGACGCCGTGCGCGTCCACACGCCCTACGGGGCCGTTACGGCGGCGCGCGTGGCGCTCGCCACCAACGTCTTCACACCACTCCTGCGTAAGACCCGTAAGTACGTGGTACCGGTCTACGACTACGTGATGGTGACCGAAGCGCTCTCCGAGGCGCAAATGGCCAGCATTGGGTGGTCGAACCGCGAAGGCATCGCCGACTCGGGCAACCAGTTCCACTACTACCGCCTGACGAGTGACAACAGCATCCTGTGGGGTGGCTACGACACCATTTACAACTTTCGCGGCAAGGTGCGCCGCGAGTACGAGTTCAACTCCGAGACTTACGCCACCTTGGCCGGCCACTTTCTAAAGACGTTTCCTCAACTGGCCGGTATCAAGTTCACCCACGCCTGGGGTGGCGCGATCGACACCTGCACGAGGTTCTCCCCGTTCTGGGGGACCTCGCACGAGGGCAAGGTCTCGTACGTCCTCGGCTACACCGGACTCGGCGTTGCCTCCACGCGATTCGGCGCCGCCACCATGCTCGACCTCTTGGACGACCTCGAGACGGACCGCACCCGCTTGACCATGGTGCGTCGACGACCCATGCCCTTTCCCCCCGAACCGTTCAAGTGGATCTTCATCCGGATCACGCAGGCGGCCATCCGTTACGCCGACGAACACGAGGGCAAACGAAACCTGTGGCTGAAGCTCATTGACTTCGTTGGTTTGGGCTTCGACTCGTAGGTGCGGCCCTATGTTCCCGGGCCCAACGAGCCAGTGCGACTAACCAGCCAGTGAGTAGACGACCGTCACCTGGACATTCACCGGTTGGCTGCCCGTCTGGAGCGGCACGGCGGACTTCAGCGCCACGGACGAGTTATAGGCCGTCGGGTAGTAGACGCCCGAATTTTGGTTCTCTTGATCAGTGATCTTGACGATGCCCGTGAGGTGTGCTCCACCGGCTTTGGCCAGTTGGCCGGCGGCCGTGCGAGCGTTCTCCATGGCCCGGGTGCGAGCGGCCTGGAGCAATTTGGAGTCGTTGGTGATGGTAAAGGAGACGCCGTTCAGTTGCACGCCGTTGCCGGCCGCCCTCGCCGCGGCGTCAATGGCGAGTCCGGCCTTCTTCACGTGATGCATAGTGACGTTCAACTGGTCACTTACCGTGAATCCGGTGATGGTGCCTTGATTGTTGGTGTTCTGGTAGATGTTCAGTCCCGACGTCTGCATCTCCTTGGTGGTCACCCCGTTGCTCGCGAGGGCGCGTTCTAGCGCCGCCATTTTTTGATTGTTCGCGTCCAACGCCGCGGAAGCCGTTGGATTGACGGTATTGACGCCAATTTGGAAATTGATCGTGTCGGGCGTTCCCTGAACGGTGCCCGAGCCGGTGACGGTGATGGTCGACGTCGCGTTGCCTTTCGAATGTCCCAGGACGACGCCGATGAAGCCGACGGCCACGACTACGATGGCCGCCACCATCATCAAGAGCCAGACCATCAGACCCGGCCGCCCTCCTCCTGCGTGATGGGCGTTGCCCTCGTAGGGGTGCTGTGGGCGTTCGGAATCGGTGGATGCATCACTCATTGGGGTCTCCCGCAGCTCAGGGCGATTACACCGTCCCTCGAGGGTTGTGCATCACCGTTACTTAGTACATGTCGCGGGCGACGTAAAAGTTTCTTCTCTTCGTACAGCTACGGCGTTTCGGCCAGATTCACCGTGTCACGCGATGCATCGCGTCAGTCGTCGCTGTCACCTTTGGTCTCCATCAGTCCGGCAATCATGTTGACCACCGTGGGGTCGGTCAACGTGGTGACATCGCCGAGCGATCGATTCTCCGCCACGTCGCGCAGCAGCCGCCGCATAATCTTGCCCGACCGCGTTTTGGGAAGTTCGGGCGTCAAGATAATCTGTCGCGGTTTGGCGATCGGGCCAATGACCTTGGCGACGTGCGTGCGCAGCTCTTCTACGATCGCCGTCTGATCGCCGGTGGCGTCCTCGGCGGAGAGGCGAAGCGTGACGAAAGCCACGATGGCTTGACCGGTCGTATCATCCGACGCCCCCACGACTGCCGCTTCGGCGACCGAGGGGTGGCTCACCAATGCGTGTTCAACCTCCGTCGTGGAGAGCCGATGGCCGGAGATGTTCATCACGTCATCGATCCGACCGAGCAGCCAGTAGGCGCCGTCTTTGTCGCGTTTGGCGCCGTCGCCGGCAAAATACTTGCCCGGGAACCTGCTCCAGTACGTCTCCTTGAACCGCTCGGGGTCGCCGTAGATGCCCCGGGTCATGCCCGGCCAGGGCTGGGTCAACACCAAGTATCCGCCTTCCCCGTTGCCGACCGAGTTGCCGTCGTTATCGACAATGTCGGCACTGATCCCGGGGAACGGCGTCATCGCCGCGCCCGGCTTGGTCGCCGTGATGCCGGGCAGTGGCGATATGAGAATGCCCCCCGTTTCGGTCTGCCACCACGTGTCCACAATGGGGCAGCGGTCGCCCCCGATGTGTTCGCGGTACCACATCCACGCTTCGGGGTTGATGGGCTCGCCGACCGTGCCGAGGAGTCGGAGCGTCGAGAGGTCGTGACCGGCCGGGTGTTCCCCACCCCACTTCATGAGCGTGCGAATCGTGGTGGGCGCCGTATAGAGAATTGACACCTTGTTCTCTTCGACGATCTTCCACCAGCGGTCCCGTCCACCCGAGTCGGGCAGTCCCTCGTACATGACCTGGGTCGCGCCGTTGATGAGCGGTCCGTAGACGATGTAACTATGGCCGGTAATCCAACCAATGTCCGCCGCGGTCCAACAGACGTCGAGGTCGGGCTTCACGTCGAAAATAAGTCGGTACGTCGTCGAGACGTGCGTGAGGTACCCGCCGGTGGTGTGAAATATCCCCTTGGGCTTGGCCGTGGTACCCGAGGTGTACATGATGAACATCGTGTGTTCGGCCGGGAAGGACTCGCAAACGTGCTCTTCACTCTGACGATCAACCACCTCGTGCCACCAATGGTCGCGACCGTCCTTCCAATCGACCTCGCCGCCCGTTCGTCGTACCACGAGTACGGCCTTCACGTTGGGACATGACGCCAGTGCCTCGTCCACGGCGGGCTTGAGTGGACTCGGCGCCCCACGACGAAAGGCGCCGTCGGCCGTCACCACGAACTGACAGTCCGAGTCAATTATGCGACTCGACAGAGCCTCGGCCGAGAAACCGGCGAAGACCACGGAGTGAATGGCGCCCAATCGCACGATTGCCAGCATGGTGACCACGGCTTCGGGGATCATGGGCATGTACACGGCGACGCGGTCGCCCGACACCACGCCAAGTTCGCTGAGCGCATTGGCCGCTTGCGACACCAGCTTTTGTAACTGCGCGTAGGTAATGGTGCGCGACTCGCCTTCGGCGTCGGCGATCCAATGAAAGGCCACTTTGTCACCTTTGCCCGCCGCGACGTGGCGGTCCACGCAGTTGTACGACGCGTTGAGAGTGCCGTCGCTGAACCATTTGGCGAAAGGCAGATCCCACTCCAGGGATTTGGTGGGGGTGGTCGTCCAGGTCAGTTGATCGGCCTGGCTCTTCCACCACGCCACCGGATCGGCCGCCGCCTGCGCGTAAATAGATGGCTGCGCGTTGGCCTGTTGCGCGAACTGCGCACTCGGGGCGAAACTGCGCCCTTCGTTGAGTAGGGCTTCCAGCTTGGCTTCAGTCATGCTTCCCCCGCGTTAATGATCTTGAACATGCGTGCAGCGATGTGACGTGATGGCGAAAAGAGGAGACGAGCTGAGAGTACCGCGCTACGGGCCCAGAATGCCAACAGCGCCCGAGCCTTTCGGCAAGGGCGCTGTTGGCGGTTGGGTCCGGTGCAAGCACCAGTGATACGTACATTAGCCCAACGGACCGACCGGTAGGACCACCTTTCCGTGGGTTTCGTTAATGACCCCCGCGGCCGAGGCGTACCAGGCGAATAAGGCGGTGACAATGCCCAGCCAACCTCCGATCTTGGTCATGCCGCTATGTCCGCCGCCCCACGCGCCAATGGTGAGGAAAAGGAAGGCCAAGGTCAGGGCCGCGAAGACGAGCAACACGGCGATGTTGGTCTTCATAGCGGCCACGGTCATGTAAGCCGTGAAAAGGATCCAAGGCAGTAGGTACAGGCCCAGGGCACCCTTGACCCCAAGACCGTGCTGGTAGTTGATGAAGAAATACACGCCAATCCAAAAGGCGCCATACGACGTGAAGGCAACTGCTCCGAACGTATTTTTTCGAACGAATTCCCACATCCCTGCGGCAAATTGTGCCACGCCGCCGTAAATGAAGGCCAAGGAAATGGCGCCACTGACCGCTGCGCTGCTCGCGCCACCGAACTTGAACAGGCCCACGTTAAACACGCTGAGTAAAAACGTGGTCATGGCGAAACCAGCAAGTCCCAGCGGACCGGGGTCCGCAACTCTGTGTTCCATGTAAACCCCCAGTAAAATCCCGAATCAGCCGCCGCGGTGACGGTTAAAAAGAGTTAACACCCGGAAATGGGGGGAAAGTGCGATGGGGATACGCCGTCTGGTCGCGAGTATGTTTGCGTCCCCAGCGATCATCAACGCAGCGATCGATGCGCAAGGTGCTTTCCTCGCCCCTAAGCGTCGATAGCCTCTCGGAAATTCCTGATGAACGCCTCAATCTCGGCAATGCCACCGCCGTCGAGGATGACTTGGACGAGAGCGGAGCCGACGATCACTCCGTCACTGACCTGGGCTGCGTCGCGGGCCTGCTCGGGCGTGGCGACGCCAATGCCGATGAATGCCGGCAGATCGCTCGACGACCGGATGGAGCGAACCACCCGCGCGCCCTCGCCGGGGCCTTCGGCTTTGCCCGTGACCGCCATTCGCGCCGAGGCGTAGACGAAGCCCTCGGATGTTTCGCAGACACGAACAATGCGGTCTTCGGGGGTGGAGGGCGCGACCAAGAGCACGGTTGCTACGTCGACGTGGCGACAGGCCTCTCGCCACGGGGCTACTTCTTCGAGCGCGAGGTCGGGCACGATGGCCCCGGAGATGCCACTCGCGTGGAGGGTCCCCGCGGCACGGTCGAGTCCGTAGTGCAGGAAGAGGTTGTAGTAGGTCATGGCCACGAGCGGGACGCGCGAACCGAGTCGCGCGAGGTCGTGCGCGACGGAATCGAGGGTGGTACCGGCGGCTAACGCGCGGAGTCCCGCTTCTTGGATGACCGCCCCGTCGATCATGGGATCAGAAAAGGGAATCCCAATTTCCACGGCGTCGGCCCCCGCGAGAATCGCCGCCTCCACGTGTTGTATCCAATCGGGCGTGAGTCCGCCCATGAAGTACGGCACCAGCGCAGTTCGGCCGCCGGATCGTAGATCGCGCAGGCGCCTCTCGAGACTCTTCACGACTCACCGCGCAAGATCGCCTGCACTTGGGCGACGTCCTTGTCGCCGCGTCCCGAGAGATTTAAGAGGACCGAGGAACCTTTGGGAATGGAGCGGCCTGCTTCGCGGGCAATCCACGCAACGGCGTGCGCAGTCTCTAACGCGGGGATGATGCCCTCCAACTCACTGAGCAGCGCGAGGGCGCCCAGGACTTCGTCGTCGCCAATGGCGTGGTATTCGGCGCGACCGCTTGCGGCTAAGTGCGCGTGTTCGGGGCCAATGCCGGGATAGTCCAAGCCGGCCGAGATCGAGAACGCCTCCTCAATCTGTCCGAACTCATCTTGCATGAGCAGTGACCTCATGCCGTGGAGAACGCCGGGCGATCCTTTGC
>JANXXO010000064.1 GCA_025350565.1 Acidimicrobiaceae bacterium | reverse complement strand
AGTTACCTGGTTCGTTGCGGAACGATAGTTAGGCAGCCGTTGGGAATCCGTGGGCAGAAGTCGTGACGCTATTGGATGCAAACAAGACGCTAGGGCACTACGGGACTAAGTATTCCTTGGGGTCCACGGCCATCACCCGGCGATACGAGAAATGGGCTGTACGTTGCGATTGATGATGGAACAACCATCACTGACGCGGGCATTCACACGATGCCACTGCCTCGGAATTACTCGACTGAGGGCCAAGCAACCAAGTGATCGCCCACCTTGCGGCCGATGTTTCACGTGAAACATTAAAACAGGGGTCGCTTCCGGGGAGTTCCGATGCCGCGAGGGAATTCCGGCGGTGTCGAGCGGATCTTGGTTAAAACTTGGTAGGCGGCGCCGTGACGTCGGCGGCCCTCGGCCCGCAGGCCCAGTTCAGCCAGGCCCTTGGCGCTCCACCGATCTTCCACGGTGTCGTCAGGGGGCTCAGAAATAATGAATACTCCCCCAACTTTGAGAAATTGTGCGCCGCATTCGGCCGTTACGGCCGGTGGTCCGAAGGATCGAGCGGTCACCAAGTCAAAGGACTCGATCAACGCCTCGGTCCTGGCGATTTCCTCGACGCGCCCAGTAATTACTTCGCCATTCGGAGGTGCGCCCTCCCACTCCAAGACTTCATCGAGGAATGTTGCCCGTTTGATCATTGAATCCGTGAAGACAGCACGGCACTGCCAGCGATCGAGAAGATACAAGCCAGGAAGCCCACCACCGCTGCCCAAGTCCACGAATTCCTCCGGGGGAGTGGGACGCAACTCCTCCCAGCAAAGGGCAAATCCTAGCGAGTGGGCGAAGTGGGGCTCGATCGCATTTGGGCCCAAAAAACCCCGCGTCCTCGACTCCTCGAGGACGCGGGGCAACCAGTCGTTCTTCACTAATCAATTATGACGGAGCGACCACCACAAAGCGGCGAGGGTCGTCCCCTTCGGATCGCGTCACCACATCAGGATTCTCGGTGAGCGCATCATGCACCGCCTTGCGATCGGCGGCTGACATTGGCTCCAACGCTCGCTCTTCACCTGTTTGCACAACTTCACTGGCAACTTGCTCGGCAAATCGACCGAGCGCAGCGACTCGACGCTCGCGGTACTGGGCGACATCCACCAAGATTCGGTCGGTGCGCGCCGGACTCTTTGATTGCACCACAGTTCGGGTGACCTCCTGGAGCGCCTGCAGCGTGGTTCCCCTTGGGCCAACGAGGACGCCGAGCTCCGTAGGGGGAGTGGCGTTGACCGAGAGCTCAACCGTCTCCTCGTCAAGCTCTTTCACGGAGATCTCCGCCTGGATATTCATCGACGCCAGGAGACCTTCTAGGAACTCCTTCGCGATCGATCCTTGCTCGGCTAATGAGATACCTTCAGCCATGGTGTCCTCCTTTGGTTGCGTTTTTGCGGATCGTGGGGCAGTCTTTACCGCACCTTCTTGTGGTTGGCGATTGCCGTTCGGACTCTTCTCGCGCTCTTTTCGAGCCTCACCCTCAGGTCGTGGACCACGGGTCTTCTCGGCCTGCGCCGGACCTGTGCGGGGGCGCTCTTCGCGAGGACCCGATCGACGCGATCGCTTCGGACGGGGACCGCTCGGTCGAACGCGAGCTCGAACGCGAGCCTCGCCTCGAACCCGACCAAACAGACCAGCCTTCGGCTCCTCGAGCACTTCTATCTCGGCGTCGTCGCGGTGGACACCGAGGTGTGCCAGCGCGCGATCGGTCGCCTCATCTATTGATTTTCCAGTGGTTTCTACCCAATCCATAGGTTAACGCGCCTTTCTCTTACGCTTCGCCTTTGAGCGAGACTGTGTTTGCGGCTTTATAGTTGAAGGTTTCGCGACGGACAGTTTCTGCGCGGGTTTGCGTTGAGGCGCGAACTTATTTGGTTGGTCCACCGGTTTCGTACCATTCGAGGGCAGGGCGCCGTTACGCTCTTCGACCTTGGCGATCTCGCCGGGGGCCTCGTCGGGATGCTTGGCCAACTCCTTGCGATCCTTTTCGAGAGCGTATTTCTGGGGATTCGAGATGCCGGTCCGGAACATCAAATCTTGAGTTAAAATACGGATTGATGTTGAAATAATCATGTACAACACTACAGCTGCTGGAATGATCATATAGAAGTATGCAAAAACCAGCGGCAGGAAGCGCTGCATCATGAGCTGTTGCGCCGGCATCGCGGTCCCGGTCTTCTTATTGCGATTCGTCATCTGCGCCATCTGAAGGTACTGAAGTCCCACGGCACCAAGAACGAAGATGAGGAACGGAATCTGGGCGAGGAAGGAGCTGTGGACACTGAAAAGCTTCAAGTTAAGGTCCATGCCGAAGGCTTTGATCTGTCCGCCCGACGCGACCAGGTTGTGGTACATCTTCGAGCTGGTGGGGATGTAGCGCGGCAACGAGACGAGGGCGCCGTGCACCATGACTTTGTTGGAGAGCCCTTTAATGACGCTGTAGAGCATGAAGAGGAAGGGCATTTGGATGAGCATGGGCAGACAGCCACCAATAGGATTGGCGCCCTCTTGCTTATAGAGGGCCATCAACTCTTCGTTCAGCAGTTGACGGTTCTCCGCACCCTTGTACTTCGCTTGGAGTTTCTTGATCTCCGGCTGCAGCTTCTGCATGGCCAGCATGGACTTCGTGCTCTTGATGGTAAATGGGGTCAGTACGCCCATGATGACCATGGTCAAGAGGGCAATGGCAATGGCGTAATTGGGAATCACGCCATAGAAGAACGCCATGATCCAACCAAGGAGGTGAAAAACGGGCTGAAACACTGAACCAATGTCGTGAGTGAATGTTTTCATCGCTGCGAACTCCTAAGTCTGGCTACTGGGACGAGGTCCACTCCGTGCGGGCCGAGAGGGCGACACCGACCAAGTCGACGAATCGCTAAGAACATGCCGCGCGCGGCCCCGTGGGTGGCGATTGCCTCGGCGGCGTAGTTTGAGCACGAAGGATAGAACCGACAGGCTGAGGCACGGCCCGCGAAGAGCCACTGATACGCCGCGATTGTCCGCACCAGTGCCGTGGCGACGAGTGAAGGGTTAGAGGGCACCGGAACGACCAAGGGCTTCGGTGAGGTGGTGCTGGAGTTGCGCATAAGAGAGTTTTCCTGTCTCGGTACCACACCTGATCAGGTAATTACCAGGCTGGGGTTGGGGATCAAGGTCGTCGACGAGTGCCCGCAAACGGCGCCGGATTTGGTTGCGGACAACCGCATTTCCGACCTTGCGGCTGATCGCGTAGGCCACGGCAACTTGCGGATCCGAAGTGGCGTTCGCTACGAAACTCAGTCGTAGTGACCCACTCTGTCCCCGTCCCGTTGGGGTGGCGAACAAAGCGAACTGCCGTCGGGTGCGGACCCGACCGGGCACGTGTCGCCTAGACCGTCAGCTGGTGACGGCCCTTGTTGCGACGAGACTTCAGGACGGCACGTCCGGCACGGGTACGCATACGCGCACGAAAACCGTGGGTTTTTGCCCTCTTACGTTGGTTCGGTTGATAAGTACGCTTCACAAATCCTCTTCTCAAAACTGTCTCAATGCGCTTCGCGGTACCCCCGGGGGGTCGCTGGCGCGCTACTGGGAACAATCTTACCTGACGGGACAGGGGCCCCTGACGAGCCATTTGAAATAGGTGTATGGTGACTCTCCCGACGGGCTCAATGATCGTTTCTTTGCACGATTGCCCTGTGGATAATGTGACGTTTAGTCTGTGGAGGAAGCAAGTGCAAGGTGGGGACGAAATCTGGACTGCGATACGCGATTCCTTACGTGGTAACGCTTCTGAGGCAGTTTGGGCGGCCGGACTTAACACACTGCGCCTTGTGGATTACCACGATAATCAGATTGTGATTGGCGCGCCGAATCAGATCCAACTCCAGCGCGTTCAACAGCGATATCTTCCCTTCATTACCGAAGAAGCCCAACGACTGGTCGGCCACGAGATGCACGTGTCCTTGACGGTGAGCGACAGTTCGAACGACGGGGGGGTCCCCATGAGCGACCACGACGCGGAGCCGGTCGCCATCCCGGTGGTCGAGTTCGTCCCGAGCGTCGACCGTCCGGCCCGGCTCGATCCACGAATGACCTTCGATTCCTTCGTACCGGGATCGAGCAACCGGCTGGCCTTCGCCGCCGCGCAGTCGGTAGCCGAAACACCTGGTCGTGCCTACAATCCCTTGATGATTTACGGGAATTCTGGACTCGGCAAGACCCACCTTCTCCACGCTATTGGTAACTACGTGCAAGAGAATTACCCCGGGCGTAAAGTCCTCTATGTTTCGACTGAGACCTTCCTCAACGACTTCATCCGGGCGATCCAAACGAGGACGCAGCTGGCCCTGCATGAGCGCTATCGCGAAAACGACGTCTTGCTGATTGACGACATCCAGTTCATGGAAACCCGAGGCGAGACCTTTCACGAAGAGATCTTCCACACCTATAACGCCCTGCACGGCGAGGGTAAGCAGATCGTATTGACCTCGGACCGTTCGCCTCGCGACCTCGCGGGGCTCCAAGAACGATTCCGCAGCCGTCTTTTGCAGGGATTGGTCACCGAAATCGATCAACCGGACCTCGAGACGCGCATCGCCATTCTGCGATCGAAGTCCGAACGCGAGGGCATTGCTCTGCCCAACGACGTCGCGGAGTGGATTGCCCACCGCGTGCGCGACAACATCCGCGAGCTCGAGGGATCCATCACCATGTTGCGCGCTTTCGCCAACCTACGCCAGGAACCCATCTCCCTTGAGCTCGCCAAGACCCACTTGACGAACCTCGGCCAAGAACAAGTGATCTTGAAACCCGAAACCATTCTTTCGGTCGTGGCCGACTTCTACGGTCTCTCGGTGGAAGACGTGCGCGGGTCCAAACGTCTACGACCCCTGGTACACGCTCGTCACATCGCGATGTATCTCATTCGAGATATGTTGAACAACTATTCGTACCCGATGATCGCGAGAATCTTTGATGGTCGAAACCACACCACCGTCATCAGTGGGGTCGAAAAAATCAAGGAGCAGATCACGGTGAATCCCGAAGTGCTCGCGCAGGTGAATCAGTTGAAGCGTCGTCTGCAGGGTGAAAACAGAGATTGACGTGTGCGCAACCCTGGGGTCTCCTTGTTGATTACGCGTTCAGATTCGCGACGTAAGGCACATCACTTCATGGTTGAGCGCTGAGGGTTGAAGGAGTTAGTGACAGAGGTGTGGACAAACGGGTAGGGATAAAGAAGGATTTGATCAGGGTTCTTACGAAGTAATCCACATATCCACAGACCTACTACTACTAAGACCTTCACACATAGAAAAAACACACCGTATCCTCAGTACCAAAGAAAGGCAGGTCGATGAAGTTCAAGTCAGAGCGCGACATCCTCGTAGAAGCACTTAGTGCTGCGAGTCGAGTAGTCGCCACACGTCTCATTGGTGCGTCGTCGGGGGTCCTCCTCTCACTCGCGGGCAACGAACTCACCGTCACCGGTACCGACCTCGACATCACCGTGCGAACCAAGGTGGACGTCATCGGCATCCAAGACGGATCGTCGGTCGTGCCGGCGCGACTCATCGTCGACGCCGTTCGATCCCTCGAGGCCGGTGCCGTCACCATCGCGGGCGGCGAAGAGACGGTCGAGGTATCACTCGGCCGAGCCAAATTCTCACTTCGAACCTTCTCGGTACTGGACTACCCAAAGCTTCCCCCCGTGACCGGCCCGGTAACCAACATCGCCGCGGCGGACCTCATTCAAGGTCTTAACCAAGTCGTGCGCGCGGCCGCGAACGACGACGCCCGACCACTGCTCACCGGAGTGCTCTTCACCACGGAAAACGGGGTGCTTCGTCTCATCGCCACCGATTCCTACCGGCTCGCGGTGCGCGATGTACCCGAAGTGGAGGGACTCGGGGGCACCCAGGACCTCCTGGTGCCCGCACGGGCCCTTCAAGAGCTCCAGCGCGCCGCTGGATCACTGGGACCCGACGAGCAGATTGGGGTCACCTTGACCGACGCCGAAATCTGCTTCCTGGTCGGCGGCACGAGCATTGCCTCACGTCTCATCGACGGCAACTACCCCTCCGTGCTCCAACTGATTCCGGCGAGTTACCCTAACCAGTTGCGCGTCGCCAAAGACACCCTGTTGACCTCACTCAAGCGGGCCAAACTGTTGGCCAAGGACTCCACCTCTTCGGTCCGTCTCACGATGAAGGATCGCTCCGTCGAGATCCGAACGCAGAGCCACGACGCCGGTGACGTCGAGGACAACGTCGACGCCGATTACGGCGGTGAAGAGATCACCATCGCCTTCAATCCCAGTTTTCTGATCGACGGCATTGAAGCGGTACCCGGCGATGAAGTGGTGTTGGAGATGTCGGACTCCGTGCGGCCCGCAATGGTCCACGGCGTCGAAGACACGCGTTTCCGATACCTCTTGATGCCGGTTCGCGTTCAGTAGCCGCGTCGATCGCCGTGGGTCTGCACGAACTACGACTAGTTGACTTTCGACTCTTCCACGAACTGTCCTTTCAACCGGACCGCGACGCCATCACGGTGCTGCTCTCACCCAACGGCACGGGAAAGACGTCCGTCCTCGAAGCGGTGTACGCCCTCGCCACCGCGTCGTCTTTTCGAACGAGTGTGGCCAGCGACATGATCCGGGCCGGTCGAAACGGCGCCGAGGTTCACGGCGTCCTCTTCCAGCGCGAACGTCGCCTGCAAGTCGATCTCACCCTCACCCGCGGGGTGAGAAACACGACCAAACGGATGTTGGTGAACGGTCAACGGCCAAAATCGCGCGCGGACGTCGCCGAAGTGTTGCCCTTGACGGTCTTCACGCCCGAAGGGGTCGACGTCGTGCGTCAGGGTCCAGAGAACCGACGCGTGTTCGTCACCAATCTCTTGACCGACGTCGATCCGACGACCGGCGACGTGATCGAACGCTTCACACGAATTCTTAGTCAGCGAAATGCGTTACTGCGCGCGTTGGCGGGCGAACGTCCGACGCCGGGGCAGCAGAGCGAACTGGACGTATGGACCATCGATTTTTGTGCCGTCAGTGCCGAGCTCGTCGCGCACCGAACGACGTTGCTCGACCACATCGCTCCGCTCGTTGCCCACTACTACCACGAACTGGCGCAGGACGACAGTCGGGTCGAGGTTGAGTACGAACGGTCGTGGAGTGGCAATCTCGCGGACGCTCTTCGCGACGCGTTCAGTGATGATCGATTTCGTGGCCACACCACCATTGGGCCCCAACGCGACGACGTCGCGCTGCGACTCGATGGTCGCGACACTCGTCGTCAAGCATCCCAGGGTGAGCAGCGTTCGCTCGCGCTCGCGCTACGTCTCGCTGGTCACGCGTTAGTGCAACAGCGCCGAGGTGTTGATCCCTTACTCCTGCTCGACGACGTCTTCAGTGAGCTCGATCCCTCGCGGAGTGATCGACTGTTAAATCTACTTCCATCAGGTCAAACACTAGTGAGTACCGCCTCACCCTTGCCGAGCGGCATGAGCCCCGCCGCGGTCATTGACCTCACTCGGTTGTTGACGTGAGGGATCGCCACGAGCAGCCCTCCACGCTCGGCGATTTGCTCAACACGTTGGCCGGTCGTCTGAAGAAGGTCGACCTTCGCGTCATCGATGAGATACGCGCACTTTGGCCCCAGATCGTCGACCCCGTGGTCGCGGAGCACTGTCGACCGGAGTTCGTGAAGAATGGCGTGCTGCTGGTGAGTGTGCCGTCGGGTGCCTTTGCGCAGCGCGTCACGACCGACAGTGTGGTGATTCTCGAAGGCTTGCGACCGCTCGGCGAAGGCGCTCCGACGTCACTTCGTACCGTGCTTTCGAAGCCCCAGAAATGAACAAAAGATAGGTCCGAATGGGACCTTTGGGGGGCAGGCCGTTACACCATCTCGGGTAGGATGAACTAAGCGAAAAATTGCACTCATCGTTGCGAAACACGCCACCCAACTTTCACCGAAAGGACGCCTTCGTGGCCCAAAAGACCAAAGAACCCGCGAGCTACGAAGCGAGCGACATCACCGTTCTGAAAGGTCTTGAACCAGTCAGGGTCCGACCGGGCATGTACATCGGATCAACGGGACCTTCGGGCCTGCACCACTTGGTCTGGGAGGTCGTCGACAACGCCATCGACGAAGCCATGCAAGGGTTTTGCACGCGAATCGACGTCACCATCTTGGGGAACGGCAGCGTTCGCGTGGTCGACGACGGACGCGGTATCCCCGTCGAAGAACATCCCGAATACCCCGGCCAATCAACGGCCCTGATCGTGCTGACCACGCTGCACGCCGGCGGCAAATTCGGGGGCAGCGGGTACAAGGTGTCGGGCGGGCTCCACGGCGTCGGGGTCTCGGTCGTGAACGCCCTGTCCAAGGAACTCATCTTGGAAATCGACCGGGGTGGTGAGCACAACATTCTGACCTTCAAGGATGGTGGCAAGCCCCAAGGCAAGATCAAAGTCGCCGGTCCCGCTCCGAGGGGTCGAACGGGTACGACCGTTACCTTCACGCCGGACCCCGCGATATTCGAAGACGTGGACTTTCGCGCGCAGACCATCATCGAACGACTACAAATCATGGCCTTCCTCAATCGCGGCATTGAGATTCGTTTCGCCGACGAGCGCGACGGACGAGAAGCGAAGGAGACGTTCAAATACAACGGGGGCATCGTCGACTACGTGCGCCACCTCAACAACTCCAAAGAGTCGCTCTTTCGAAAAGTCGGCTACTACGAACAGTCCGAAGAGGGCCAGGAGATGGAAGTGGCCTTCCAGTGGAACACGGGTTACTACGAAAGTATCCACTCCTTCGCCAACGGCATTTCGACCATCGAGGGCGGCATGCACGAAGAGGGATTTCGTAAAGCCATCACCAACGTCGTCAATCGTTACGCGCGCAAGCGCAATCTCTTAAAGGAGAAGGACGACAATCTCCAAGGCGACGACATTCGCGAAGGGTTGACGGCCATCATCGCCGTGCGACTGGCCTCACCGCAGTTCGAGGGTCAGACCAAGGGCAAACTGGGCAACGTCTCGATTCGGTCCCTGGTCGAACGCGCCACCAACGAAAAGCTCGCCGACTGGCTCGAGGAGAACCCGAAAGAAGGCGGCCAGATGGTCGCCAAGGCCGTCCAGGCGTCGCGCGCGCGCATGGCCGCCCACCAGGCCCGTGACCTCACCCGACGAAAGAGCGCCCTCGACGGCGCCGGTCTGCCCGGCAAGTTGGTGGACTGCTCGTCCAACGAGCCGCGCGAGTGTGAACTGTTCATCGTGGAAGGCAACTCGGCCGGTGGTTCGGCCAAGGACGCACGAGACCCGCGGATACAAGCCATCCTGCCGATCCGCGGCAAGATCCTCAACGTCGAAAAGGCGCGCTCGGACAAAATCTTGAAGAACACCGAGATCCAAGCGTTGATCTCCGCCATCGGGGCGGGCGTCGAGGCCGACTTCGACGTCACCAAGGTTCGCTACGACAAGATCATCTTGTTGGCCGACGCCGACGTCGACGGAAGTCACATCCGTACGCTCTTGCTCACCTTCTTCTTTCGCCAGATGACCGAGTTGGTCAACAACGGACACGTCTACGTGGGCCAACCGCCGCTGTACTCCACCTTGGTGGGCAAGGAGAAGGTCTACTTGCGCGACGACGTCGCCAAGGCGAAGTTTCTCGCCGACAACCCGAACCACAAGAACGACTTCCAGCGGCTGAAGGGACTCGGCGAGATGGACTTCGACGAGTTGCGCGACACGACCATGGACCCCACCAAGCGGGCCCTGCTGCAGATCACCGTGGAACAGGCGGCACTGGCCGACGAGGTCTGTTCGATTCTCATGGGGGACGACGTTCCCCAACGCCGACACTTCATCCAAACCAACGCGAAAGACGTTCGCTTCCTAGACATCTAGGAACGGAGGACCATGGCACGCACGACCAATAACGACGGCGCAGGTACGCCGCCCGCCGACGACCAAGTGGTGGGCTACGTAGAACCGATCGAGATCAACCTCGAGATGGAACGATCGTTCCTCGAGTACTCCATGTCGGTCATCGTGTCGAGAGCGTTGCCGGACGCGCGTGACGGACTAAAACCAGTGCATCGACGCATCCTCTATTCGATGTTCGACCAAGGACTGCGTCCCGACCGTCCGTACGCCAAGTGCGCCAAAGTGGTCGGCGAAGTGATGGGTACCTACCACCCGCACGGCGACAGCGCTATCTACGACGCCCTCGTGCGAATGGTGCAGGACTTCGCGATGCGTCACCCGCTCATCAGCGGTCACGGCAACTTCGGGGGCACTGGTCCCGACGAAGGCGCCGCGGCCATGCGCTACACCGAATGTCGCTTGGCGCCCTTGGCCCTCGAACTCCTCGACTCCATCGACGAAGAGACCGTGGACTTCGAAGCGAACTACGACAACTCCACCCAACAGCCCACCGTCCTCCCGGCCCGATTTCCGAACCTCTTGGTCAATGGATCCCAGGGCATCGCGGTCGGCATGGCGACCAAGATCCCGCCCCACAACCTTGGCGAAGTCATCAACGCCACGCTGCACCTCTTGGCCCACCCGGAGGCGACCTCGGACGACCTCATGGAGTTCGTCAAGGGCCCCGACTTCCCGACCGCGGCACAGATTCTCGGGCGACAGGGCATCCTCGACGCCTACCGGACCGGTCGCGGATCGATCAAGATGCGCGCCGTCGCCGAGATCGAAGAGTCCACTCGCGACACGCGAATCGTGGTCACCGAGTTCCCCTACGAAGTGTCGGTGGAGTCGGTCGAAGAAAAGATCTACGACCTAGTCAAGAACGGCGACATCGACGGAATTTCGGCCGTGCAGAATGACTCGGCCGGACGAAAGGCCCGTCTGGTCATCAAGTTGAAGCGCGACGCCAACGCCAACGTCATCCTCAACAAGCTCTACAAGAACACCTCGTTGCAAACGACCTTCGCGGTCAACATGCTCGCCTTGGTCGACGGCGTGCCTCGCACGCTCACCCTCGTACAGGCCCTCACGCACTACATCGCCCACCAAGTCGAGGTCGTCACTCGGCGCACCCAATTCCGACTTCGCAAGGCCGAAGCCCGGGCCCACATCGTTGAGGGCCTGCTTCGCGCTATCGACATGTTGGATCTGGTCATCGCCGCCATTCGCGGGTCGGACGATCGCGGGGCGGCACGAAGTGCGCTGATGAGCGCCCCCTTCGACTTCTCCGAAGAGCAGGCCAACCACATTTTGGACATGACCCTCGGGCGGCTCACCCGACTCGGACGCACCGAGCTCGAAGAAGAGATGAACAAACTTCGCGAGACCATCGCCGAGCTCCAGTCCATCCTGGCGAGCGACAGTTTGCTTCGCGGCGTGATCGCCGACGAGATGACCGTCATCCGCGACAAGTACGCCAACAAGCGCGTCACCCAGATCGTCAACGACCCGGGCGAGCTCGGCATGGAGGACCTGATCGACGACGAGGACATTGTCGTGACCATCACCCAAGCCGGCTACGTGAAGTCGGTCGCCGCCGACGCGTTCCGAGTCCAAGGACGTGGCGGGCGTGGGGTGCAGGGGGCCAAGTTGCGCGACGAAGACTTCGTCCAACAGATCGTGCACACCACCACGCACGCCTATCTCTTGCTTTTCTCCAATCGCGGAAGGGTCTTTCGCCTTCGGGGCCACGAGATTCCCATGAAGGAGCGCACGGCCAAGGGTACGGCCGTGGTCAACCTGCTCAACCTTCAGGCGAACGAGTCCATCCAGGCCATCGTCACGACCGATGATTTCCCGAAGGATAAGTTCCTCGTCTTCGCCACGGCCAACGGCACGGTCAAGAAGACGGCCTTCAGCGAGTACGACAAGTCACGGCGCGAGGGATGGATCGCCATCAACCTGCGCGAGGGTGACGAAGTCGTTCGAGTCGTGGCCACGAGCGGCACGGAAGACCTCATGGTGGTGACCTATCGCGGCATGGCCATCCGTTTCAACGAAGGAGAGGTCCGCGAGGTGGGACGCGACTCCATGGGGGTGCGCGGTATCAAGTTGCGCGGCGACGACAAGGCGATCTCGCTCGACGTCGTGCGTGACGACGCCGATCTCTTTTTAGTCACCGATACCGGATTCGGTAAGCGCGTGAAGGTGGAGCGGTTCAACCGCCAAGGACGAGGTGGTCAAGGCGTGCGCGGCATCAAGCTCACCGCCGCGCGAGGCTTCGTGGTTGCGGCCTTTATGACGAGGCTCGATGAGGAAGTGATGCTGGCCTCGAGTGGGGGCGTCTTGATCAGGACCCCGGTGCGCGAAGTCTCCTCACAGGGTCGAGACGCGACGGGTGTGCGAGTAATGAATCTCGACGAAGGACACGTCGTGGCGACGGCCGCCGTCGTGGCGAGCGACGTCGACGTCTAGACCGCTCGCCGGGCCCAGGCGCGGCGCAGTACCTCGAGAATCTCGTGGGCGCCGCGGGCGCCGACGACCATGAACTTCTCGTCGAGCAAAAGACACGGGACCCCGGTGATGCCGAGCTCTTCGGCCGCCTCTTCGTCGGACCGCACCTCCTTGGCGAAGCCGTCGCCCAGCCACAGTTCGTCGGCGCCGTCGAGGCCGACGTCGCGCGCCAGCTCGGTCAGTGTGTCGCGGTCGCTGATGAGTCGGCCCTCGCAGAAGTAGGCGCGAAAGAGGCGCTCGGCCGTCTCGTGACCTCGGTCCTGGGACGAACCCAAGGCGATGAGGCGGTGCGCGTCGAACGAGTTGGTGGGGCGAACGGCGTCGAAGGACCACTCCATGCCCAGTTCACGAGCTTCGCCCTCCATCCGCGCGTGCATGTCGTGCACGCGCTCCACGGGCATGGAGTACTTCTGGGCCACCAGCTCGGCGAGCGATCGCTCGAAGTGGAGTGGAGCCGACCGGTCAAGTTCGAAGGCCCTCGGACGCAGCACGACGTCGTCGCGGTGTTCGAAGTGCCCGAGCGCCTCCGCCAACTGGCGCGTGGCGAGATAACAGAAGGGACAGACCACGTCGGCCCATACGTCGATGACGAACGATTCGCTCACCCCCAAATCGTGCCACAGCCTTGGCGGTAGGTCAGAATGGACCCATGACCGCCCGGGCGATGAGCGCTGACGAGGCCGCAAGCCTGCTTCGCCCGGTCGACGGGGTTGGTTTCGGCATCATCACGGGTACCCCCGTGGCGCTCTTACGGGCCCTCTCCCAGCGCGACGACTGGGAGGACCTCACGTTCAGCGGGGGACTCTCGCTCGGTACGCACGCCGTCTTCTCACACCCCAACGTCCACTACCGGGTCAGTTTCTTCGGGGGCAACGAGCGAGCGCTGGCCCTCGCCGGGGCCGACACCCAACACGTCCCTTCGTTCTTTCGCCACTACGGACTGTTGATCCAGCATCTGAAGCCGCGGGTGATGATGGCGCCCGTCTCCATGCCCGACGAGCACGGACGCGTCAGTCTCTCGCTCCACAACGGGGCGCACTTAGAGGAGTTGGTGCGCGCGGGGCGCGACCCCGACCGGCTCCTCATGGTGGAGGCCTCGCCGCACTATCCGCGCACGCACGCCTTGGTCGGACACGAGAATCACCTCAGCCTCGAGGACGTCGACGTGATTGTCTACACGGACGAGTACCCAGCCGTCATCGCCAACGAGGCTGGATCGCCGGAGGATTTCAAGATCGCCGAGATCGCCGCCTCGTACGTCCCCGACGGCGCGACGTTGCAGACCGGTATCGGAGCGGTGCCCAATCTCGTGGCGCAGGCGCTCGCCAAGAGCGACGGGGGAGAGTACGGCGTGCACTCCGAGATGTTCACCGACGGCCTCTACGAATTGATGGTCGCGGGCAAGGTGACCAACACCAGGAAGAGCATCAACCGCGGCGTCTCGGTGATCACCTTCGCGGCCGGCACCCGCGCGATGTACGACTTCATCGACGACAATCCCGACATCGGCGTCGCGCCGGTCTTCTATACCAACGACCCCCACGTCATCGCTCAAAATCACCGCATGGTCTCGATCAACTCGGCCCTGGAGGTCGACCTGCACGGCCAGATCATCGCCGACACCATCGGGGCGCGCCAGTTCTCGGGTGTCGGTGGCCACCAGGATTTCACCGAAGGCACCAGCCTGTCGCTCGAACACGTCTCGCTCATCTGCTTGAACGCCACGGCCACGGTCGGGGGGCAACTGAAGAGCCGTATCATTGGAGCCATGACGCCCAATTCCACCGTGACCTCGCCACGCCAGTTGGCGGGGGTCATCGTGACCGAATACGGCTCGGCCGACCTGCGCGGTCTGACGGTCAACGAACGCGCTCGGGCCCTCACTTCCATTGCCCATCCGCAGTTTCGAGACGAACTAACTGCAGCGGCTGAGTTGCTAGGGCGCTAAATGCTCATAGTTCGAGATTTAGGCATCGAGATCGGTGCTCGACGCATCCTCAACCCCGTGTCCTTCACCGTGGGCAACACCGAAAAGGTGGGCATCGTCGGTCGTAACGGTGCGGGTAAGTCCACGCTGCTGTCGGTCCTGCTCGGCGAACACCCCGAGCATCTGCGCATCGCGGGATCGGTCGCCCACCAAGGAACGTTGGCCCACCTGCCCCAAGAGCCCGTCCCCAACGGACTGGGCGTCGAGCCCATTGGCCTTTCCCACGTACTCTCGGCGCGCGGCTTGGACCAACTCGACGCCGACATGCAGCACGCGCGCCACGAACTGGCCGCTAGTCCCACCGAGGAGACGATTGAGCGTTTCACCGCGCTCGAAGAGAAGTTCCGTGAGCTGGGCGGCTACGAGGCCGAGTCCGAGGTCTCGCGCCTCGCGGCCGGCCTGGGACTGAAGGAGGACCTCCTGCTGGAGGACCTCAACTCCCTCTCGGGGGGACAGCGCCGCCGCGTCGATCTCATGCGCGTGCTGTACGAGGAACCGACCACCATGGTCCTGGACGAACCAACCAACCACCTCGACAAGGCGGCGAAACGGTGGCTCTTCGAAGAGCTCGACCGATTCCGCGGCACCGTCTTGGTCATCAGCCACGACCTGCCCCTCCTCGACAAGTCCATTGACCGCGTTCTGGCCCTTCGCGAAGGCCAACTGCGCGAATACAAGGGCAACTACTCGAAGTTCCTCAAACTCGAAGAAGAGCGACGCCTCAGTGAGGAAAAGCTCGGCGCGCACCAGGACGAGCAGATTGACCGCCTCTCCAAACTGGCCGACTCCATGCGCGGTCAGACCGAGAAGCGGGCCCGTCTGGCCAAAGTGCTCGACCGAAAGGTCGAAAAGTTACAAGACAGCCACGTGGAAGTGACCAAGAAGGAGAAGAAGGTCACCTTCAAGCTCCCCGTGCCGCCGCGCAGCGGTGACGTGCCCATGACGGTCGAACACGTGGCCGTCCAGTACGGCGCGCTCTCGGTCTTAAACGACGTCAACTTCATCACGCGCCGCGGTGACCGGATTGTCATAGTTGGCAAGAACGGAGCCGGAAAGTCTTCGATGCTGCGCTGTCTGGCGGGAACCCAACGGGCCCAGACCGGCGTGGTGAAGTTCGGGGCCAACGTGAAGGTCGGCTACTTCGCGCAGGAAAACGAGCAACTGGACTTTTCCAAGACGGTCCTCGGGAACTTGGAGAACGCCACGGTGGAGACCGAAGTGCAACGTCGCTCCCTCCTCGGCGCCTTCGGGCTGAAGGGCTCGGCCGCCCACCAGATGCCGGGCACGTTGTCGGGCGGCGAGCGAGCCAAACTGGCCCTGGCGATCCTCGCGTCCTCGGACGCGAACCTGTTGTTGTTGGACGAACCAACCAACAACCTGGACCCCGCGAGCGTCGAGGCGTTGGGCGAGATGATGAATCGTTGGAAGGGGACGATCGTGGCCGTGAGTCACGAACGAGGATTCGTCGAGACGCTGCACCCCACGCACGCCGTGTTGTTGCCCGAAGAGTTTTTCGATCTCTGGAGTGACGACTACATGGAGCTGATTGAGCAGCGGTAGTCGACAACTCGCGACGTGGATCCACGTAGCAGTTCGCTCCTGCCCGGCGCGCAGCGCTCGCGGCGTTAGGGTGCCCTATGACGCACTTCGGTTCTTCGCGAGCCCCGGTCCCCACCACGCCGGACCCCTCGAGCGACCATGTGCTTTTCACCTGAAGGTGACCTCGTGGGTGGTCTCGTCATCACGGCCATTGGCGTGGACGCCTGTCTGCACCTGCGGGGCCGCGCCGAGTACCGACTGGTCGCGCCCTTTCCGATTCTTCTGGGACTGCACCAAGTCGATGAGACGTTCGTCTGGTGGAAGTTGCAAGGTCACGTGGGGGCGAACGTCGGCGTGGTCGCCATGTGGATCTACTTGCTCGTCGCCTTCGTGGTCCTGCCTATCCTGGTGCCGACCATGGTGCTCTTACTAGAGCCCTCCACTCGCCGCAAGGTCATCGCCCCCTTCGTCGTGCTGGGCGTCGTCACCTCGGCGTGGCTCCTCATCGTCATGGTGCGCGGACATCCCTCGGCGAAACTGGGGGCCTATCACGTGGCCTACACCATTGGTCTGCGACACGGAATGGTGGTCATTGGTCTCTACATCCTCGCGACCTGCGGCTCGCTGGTCGCCTCGGGTGTTCGAAGCGTCGTCTGGTTCGGCCTCGTGAACCTGGTGGCGGTGCTCGTGCTGGCGCGTCTTTGCGCCGACGGCTTTACCTCACTCTGGTGTTTTTACGCGGCGCTGGCCAGTGGTCTCATTGCCCTGCACCTGCGTCGGTCCGCTCCGCGTCAGGCGCTACTACCGACGCGACGATTCAGTCATTGAGACGCGCCTCGAGGCGCTGGCGAACCTCGGGCCACTGCGCGGGCAACACCGAGTACATGGCCGTGTCGCGCGCCAGGCCCTCCTCGCCCGCCACCTGGGAGGGCTGCCAACTACCCAGCACGCCTTCGAACTGGGCGCCGAGGCGCTCAATGGCCCGGCGCGAACGAGCGTTGCGGGCGTCGGATTTGAGGTCGAGGCGCTGCACACCCCACACGTCGAAGGCGTGACTCATCATCAGGAGTTTTACCTCGGTATTGACGCGAGTGCGTTGGACGGACGCCGAGAGGAACGTACCACCGATCTCGGCGCCGTCGGGGGAGGCGCGAGCGTGCCACCACCGTAAATTGAGAAAGCGGGTCATCCCGATGATGGCTCCGTCGGACGCGCGCCGGGTGGCGAAGGGCACGCCCGTGTGCGCCTCACGCTCCACCAATAGAGCCGCCACGAGCGCCTCCATCGCCGGCACCGTCTCGGGCAGGTGCATCCATTCGTAGGTCGTGCGGTCGCCCGATGCGGCCTCGACCAACGCGGGCGCATCGTCGAGGGAGAGAGGCGTGAGGAGCGCGAAGCGACCCTCGAGCGTGACGTGGGCCAGTGATGCCATGGCCCCACTGTACGAGGCGTCACCGCGACGATGGTTGGCGCACGAAGCGCGCCCGCGCCCGTCGCTTCTAGGCTCCAGGTGAAGTTTCGTGGTCGGCGTTGACGTGGTGTCAACGAGGTGACGTTGGAGGAGGTCGCGTGCACGCACGTGCGATGAAGAGTCGTCAGGTTCGCCGGGGCCGACGGGGCAACGAGTGAACGTCGTCGCCTACGTGGTCGGACTACTGCTGTGCCTCGTCACGGTCATCAGCGTCGTCTTCATCCTCGTGTTACCTCGCCAGCCCCAGGGTCTGGAAAAGATGACGGTGATCGTCAATCGCAGCGTGCACTTCGCCTTCGTCAACCTGTCACGCGCCGCTAAGACCTATGAGGGCAAGGACTCCATCCTCGCGCCCACCGCACCCGTGGCGCTGCTCGCGCAACTGCTCTTTTGGGCCGCCAGTCTGGTGCTCGGCTTCGCGCTGATGCTCTTACTCACGACGCACAACTTCGCCCAGGCCCTGACCCAGGCCCTGACGTCACTGTTCACCGTGGGGGCCATCCATTCGGGCGGGATTGCCAACCCCGGTATCGACATCGCCGCCGGAGCGACCTGGGTGGTCATCGTCGCCCTGCAGATCGCTTACTTACCCTCGCTCTATAACTCCTTCAGCCGACGCGAGGCCCTCGTCACCATGCTGGAGAGTCGAGCGGGCTCCCCGGCGTGGGGACCCGAGATCATCGCTCGCCACCAACTCGTGGGCATCGCTGATGCCTTGCCGCAGCTCTACGCCGATTGGGAGCAGTGGGCGGCCGAAGTGACCGAGAGTCACATCACCTACCCGGTCTTGTTGCTCTTTCGTTCACCCGAACCGTGGCTCAACTGGATTGTGGGACTCCTCGCCGTGCTCGACGCCGGCGCGATGCAGTTAGCGCTTAATCCCACGAGCGCGCCCTCCCAGACGCGGCTCTGCCTGCGCATGGGCTTCACCCTCTTCAATCGCATCGCGGGCTCACTCGGCTACCCGGTCGAGTCCGACCCCGACCCCGACGGCGACATTCAACTCACCTTCGACGAGTTCAAGAGCGCGGTCGAGCGCCTGACCGCCTACGGGTACCCCATGGAACGAAGTGCCGAGGAGGCGTGGCCGGACTTCAAGGGCTGGCGCACCAACTACGAGACGTCGGCCTATCTCTTAGCCGATACCTTCACCGCCCCGCTCGCGCCGTGGTCCGGGACGCGACGCCACCTGCGCGTGGGCGTCGTGGAGCCGCTGCGCCCACCGCATCGCTCGCCCGGTGCCGTGAAGTTCGCCGCCGCGCGACCCGAGGTCGTGAACCCGCCGCGCGACCACACCTCGCGGATTCGTAAATCCAACGCCGACCCCCAGTAGGCAAGAATCCCGCACCGAAGTGCGGGATTCTTGGGTACTGACGTCTGCGCCTCAGGAAGATTGCGTCGGCCAGAGGGCGACAGACTTTTCAGAACTGTTAGTAAAGAATCGGACCCCCGGGATTGAGTCCCCCCGTGGCGACGGGGGCTTGCACGTACGCCGGGTCCACGGCAATGGTCGACCAGGTACTGGTGTAGGTCGAACCGTCGTTGTTGGCGACGGTGCCCGTGAAGTTGTACACCGGCAAGAGCCAGACCGAGTTGTCGGTCAAGACGTAGGACTGGAGCGACAGCGTGTCCGAGTCGAGCGTGACGTCAATGATCGGTGGGCCCGAAGGGGCCGTCGTCGTAGTGTCGCTCGACGCGGACGTCGGGGTGGGCGTAGGCACCGGGGTCCCACCGTCGGAGGCGGTGGGTGGAGAAGGGGCCGTCGTCAGCGGCCCGGTGGCCGGCGCCACGGAGCCACCCGAGCCGTTGTCGTTGGCGTTGGCGAAGAGTGCGCGCTGTTGCGCCTCGAGACTGCTCACCGCGGCGACGGGGCTCTGCAGCGGGTACTGGACGACGGGCATCGTGGAAAAGACGGGGCCACTCGCGCTCACCACGCTGTTGTTCTGATCCACCGTGAACGAGACGTACTGGTCCGTCAACATCCCGTCGACGACCACGTTGTAGTTCACGGTCTCCTGGTAGCTCGTGACGTCGGGCTGTCCCGCAGAACTGGTGACGTCGGTCTGCGTCGAGAACGTCGGATCGGTCACTTGGTAGCCGTAGCCCAACTTGGTGAGATAGCTCTGCACGTCGCCCTCGAGTGTCGACGGGCTGGGGACGTGGCCCGACGCGCCGTCCGAGGAGACCGACGATGACGTGGCCGAGGTGAAGTAGTTGTAGGAGAACGACGGCACCCCGCCGTAGTTTGCGTAGTCGACCTCTTCACCCTGGGCGTTCTTGATCGTCCACTGACTGGCGTCGCCGTTCTGGTCGACCGGCGCACCGCTCACCCCGAAGATGGCCGCGATGCGGCTGTTCTCCGTTGCGCCGTTGGTGGGAAAGGACAACTGGTAGGCGGCCCCGCTGCCGCCACTGGCGCTGAGACTTGGCCCGGCGCCGAAGTTGAACTCTTCGTAGAGTCGCATCATCTGGCTGGTGGCGCCGCTGGTTCCCACCATTCCCGGCGTCGCGGGGGTGGACTTATGGGCACTCGAGGCGCCCAAGGCGAAGATCTGTAGGGAGGGGCCGGCGTTCTCGAGCGCGGCGATGCCCCCTACCGTCAGCACCGAGGCCATGGCGACGGCGCCGGCCATACGGAGCTGAAAACTGCGAAGTACGTGGCGACGCACTCGCGGCGGCGGGGTCATGATGCGAGCCATCAAGGCGTTAGGGTCACGCAACTCGTAGTTCGTGCCCGCGACCGGATCGGCGGCGCGTAGACGTTCGTTGAAGTCACTCATGAAATCTCCTCTGCGTTCATACCTAGTACTTGTTCGCGACGCGCCGAAACTTTCAGTGCACTTCTAAGGCGGCGAATCGCTCGCGGAAACGGGCTTGCGCACGGGTGAGGCGCACCGCGGCAGCGTTGGTGGTGATCGAAAGGGCCACTCCTAAGGCGTGCGTGTCGAGTCCGTCCCAGGCGTTCAACATGAGAACTTCGCGGTCGTCTTGGGTCAGCGCGACCAACGCTTCGCGCACACTGGTGTCGGCCGTGACCAGTTCTTCGGCCGAGGGATCGTCCGGCGGCGACGAAAGCGTCGCTTCGAAGTTGGTACGTCGGTACTGACTTCGTCGCGCGTTGCGCAAGATGTTGCGCGCGACGCCGATCATCCAGGGAAGTTCGGCGTCCACGGGAACGTCGTCCAAACGACGCCACACCACCAGGAGCGTCTCCTCGACCAGGTCGTCGAGATCACCCAACGTCAGGGGATGAAGGCGCCGGCGAAGGTAGTTGCCAATGGCCGGACTGTGGTCCTGTACGAGTCGGCGAAAGCGATCATCTTGAGGTGAGCCCATATCCTGCTTCTGTCCGGTCACGTCCGATTCTTACGGCACTGTTTTTCTGCGTGGCGCCCGGGCTAGCGCGCGTTGGTGCGCACCAGCATGGCCTCTTGTTCGCGCGTCAGCCACCAGGCGGGCCAGTCGCGGTCGTCCCACCACGCCTGAACGTCCCCGACGCTCTCGCGCAGACTCCGCAACGTCAAGCCGGCGCCGAGCGCTTTGGCGGGGTCGAGGTCCATCACGGTCTCGTTGTGTGGCCCGGACCAAAGAGGGAATCTCGAGTCGAGGTGGTGACTCGAGACGTGTCGGGCCGAAACTTCGACGAGTTTCGTCTCGCTGGGCGCAATCAGCTCGGCGATCTGCTCCATGACACCGAAAAAAGTGGGGGCGGGGTAAGGACCGGCCACGTGAAAGGCGCCGAGGGTGGCATTGTTGGCCAGTTTCACCACGAATTCGCCGAGGTCGCGCGCGTCGATGAACTGCAAGGCGTTGGTCCTTGGCCCCGCGACCGCAATGGAGCCGCCTCGACCAATGCGCTGCACCCAGTAGGGGAATCGCATGGTCGCGTCGTGGCTGCCAATGACGTAGGTCGGACGAACGATGGTGAGTTGATCGCCAAAGAGTTCCTCGGCCGACCGTTCGCAGGCGGCCTTTAAGGGGCCGTAGCTCTCGGCGGTGATGGCGGCGTCGGGCGCGGTGGGCGCCTCGCTCCACAACGTGGCGGTCGCTTCGGTGGCGCCGGTCTCGGGTGGATCCTCGTAGGCCGAGATCGAAGAGATTTGAATGTGGTGACCGCCCCGATCACCCAGAGCGGTGCGCAACACCGCGACGTCGTGGGGACGATAGGCAATGGCGTCGACGGTGACGTCGAAGTGCAGTCCGTCGAGTGCTGAGAGATCGGACTGGCGATCGCCGAGGAGTCGCGTGACCGAAGGGGGAAGGTCCGTTTCCGTTTGACCGCGGTTGATGACGGTGACGTCGTGACCAGCGTCTAAGGCCGCGAACGCGACGGCGCGTCCCACAAACGATGTTCCACCAACGATGAGCACCTTCATGCGTCTCCTCTCAAAGCGACACCGGTCATGCTACGAGGATTTATCCCGAGGGGAGAAGACGCTAGGCGTCCGGCGCGTCGGAAAACTCAGTCGTTCGCCCAGGCGTCACCGACCCAAGCGATTAGTTGGTCGACTACGGGGCCAAGTTGGTTGAAGACGTCGCGGGCTTCCCTCGCGACGGGGCCCCCACGTCGGGCGATCTCGACAGTCTCCTTATGCTGACCTCCGGTCAGGCCTTTCTCGGCCTCTGGGTCTAGCTTTCCTTTCATCTCGAACTGTTCGTCGGCGACGTGGCTCTACGAACAGTTCGCCACACCATTGTCCGCGCGCTGCCCCCACCAATCGCCTACGCAGTGACCGCGGGGCTCGCCTTCACCAGCGCCACACTGTTTCGTCATCTGGGTGGTCACGACCCTTTACGTGGCCGCGCGACCCGCGGCGCGAAAGATTCCGGTGGGGACGGTCCAAGTGGCGAGTGATGCGGCGCCACGGTAGGACGCGCACGGCGCCGGTCAGTTGAGGTTGCGCTCGGTCGCCCAGTTCGACAACTGGTAGCGACTGGAGAGTTGCAACTTACGAAGCACCGACGAGACGTGACTCTCCACCGTCTTGGTCGAGATGGTCAACTCCTTGGCGATGTCTTTGTAGGAGTAGCCGCGCGCAATGAGACGCAGGACCTGTCGTTCACGTTGGGTTAGTTGGTCCAGTTCGGGATCGACCATGGGTTGGTTCGCTTGATCGGCGGCCCCCGTCGAAAAAGCGTCGAGGACGAAGCCGGCGAGTCGCGGCGAAAAGACCACGTCACCAGCGGCGATTCGGTAAATGGCGTCCACCAAATCCGGTCCCGAGATGTTCTTCGTCACGTAGCCGCGTGCGCCGGCACGGATGACGCTGATGACGTCGTTGGCGGCGTCGGACACCGAGAGGGCGAGGAAGCGTACGCAGACGTTCGCCTCGCTCACGCCCTTTAATACCGCTTGGCCACCTCCGGCGGGCATGTGCACGTCGAGCAACACCACGTCGGGCAATCGTTCGACAATCATCTCGACGGCCGCCGCGACTTCGTCGGCTTCGCCAATGATGTCCACGGCCTCGGCGATCTCGGCGCGTATGCCGGCACGAATCAGTTCGTGGTCATCGACCAAGAAGACGCGCGGTCTGGGCGAGTCGGTCATCCCTGGCGCGCCAAGACGAGCTGCACTTCGGTCCCCGAACCAATGGCGGTGTCAATGGTGACGTCGCCGCCGACGTGGGCCATGCGCTGGCGAATCGAAAGGGCGATGCCCTGACGATCGGCGGGAATGGCGTCGAGATCGAAGCCGACTCCCCGGTCACGCACGAACAGCGAGACCGATGTTTGCTCGACTTCAGCGAAGATCGAGATGCTGGCGGACTCGGACCACTTGGCCGCGTTGATCGCCGCTTCGCGCCCGGCCGCCACCAAGGCCGTCACCTTGTCGTCGGGGACACAGTCGCCCACGGTCACGAGTTCCACCTTCACGCCGTAGTCATTCTCAATGTCGTGCTCGATGGCCCCGACGAGTCCGACGAAGGATGTCGATCCGTTGGCCACCAAATCGGGACTGAAGAGCCACTGGCGAAGTTCGCGCTCTTGGTTGCGCGCGAGGCGCACTACGTCGCTCTCGTTGCCGGCGGCGCGTTCGATCAGCGTCAAGGTCTGCAATACCGAGTCGTGGAGATGGGCCACCATGCGGGCGCGCTCTTCGACGCGAACGCGCTCGCGTCGCTCGCTGGTGAGTTCGCGCACGTTCTGGAGCCACCAAGGAGCGAGCAGGACCAAGAGTCCGACGACGAGGATCACCGTGCCAAAGAGCGCGGGCGCGGCCGCTCCCCACACGCCCCCAATGGAGTCCAGGGTGTGAAGTCCAAAGAACATCAGCGCAATGCCCGCCAGCACCCTTAAGACGATGCCTCGGCGATTGGTCGCCGAGACGCCCCCAATGAGTGGCGCGGAGTTGAGGAGTTCCGTAAGGTGCGCACGTTCGTCGGATGACGCGCCACGCCAGACGGCGAAAAAGGCGAAGGAAGCCAGAACGAGGGGCCAGGCGAAGCCCCCCGTCGTGTCGACGCCCGTCGTTTGCAGGGCCACCAACAAGATCAAGGTGCCAATGAAGGCGACCAGCACGACTTGGGCTTCTCGGCGGTTTTGAAAGATTCCTTGGATGATCGACGTTTCTTCGCCGGAACGGGTCAGGACTAACCAGAACGTCATGTAGACCAGGACGCCGAAGCCGAACACGAGCGTCAGCAGCGAGAACATGATACGGATGTTGCGTTCCTTGATGCCGAGACGAGTGGCGAAGCCGCCACAGACGCCCCCGAGGATGCTGTTGTCGCGACCACGACGCAGTGGTCGCTGGGGCGTACCCACGACAGCGTGGCCAGAAGTCGTAATCGACATGCCCTCTTCTTTCTCCACGCAACGCCGCTCGGTAACAACTAAAATACTGACACGCTTCGAGCGACTTGTATCTAAGGGGAAACCCTGAAGATCGGCCCGTTCGTGGGGGCGCCCTGAGGGTTGGCCCCCATAGTCGCTACCGGGCCGGACACTTACATTTGAGGCATGGACGAACCACACGAGCAGGTGCAAGCAGTCGCGACCGAGCCAATCCACGAGGAGACACCGTCGCTCGAATCGACCGGACTTCGCCGCAGCACGAATCGGCGCATGATCGCGGGGGTCGCAGGTGGCCTCGGCGAACGTTTCGATGTCGACCCGAACATCGTGCGAGTGATTTTCGTGGTCCTTACCGCCCTTTTCGGGCTCGGCGCCGCCATCTATCTCGCCATGTGGGTCCTCATCCCGCAATCGGGTAAAGCCGCCAACGGCGACTTCGATGATGCATCCGCTCCCGTTACGAATACCCGTTTGCTCGGCTACGTCGCGCTCGCCGGCGTCGTGGTCGCCGTCATCATCGTGCTGTCGGCCTTCAACAACGCGCCGAGGCTCGGTGGCGGATTTGGGGCGCTCTGGCTGGTCTTCCTCGTCGTGCTCGCCGTGCTGTCGTTACGGTCGTCGGCGCGCCAACATATGTTGCGACGATTCTTCGCCCTGATCTTTCTCGTCTTTCTCACGGTCTTCATTTTCATCGCGAGTGCCGTCCTCGGTTTCTTGGCCTCGACCGGCGTACCAATGACCGGTGGCATCGGTGCGCGCGCGGTGCAGCCCACGAACGTCGCCCAAGTGCAATCGGCCTATCGGACCGAATTTGGCACGCTGACGGTCGATCTCCGTCAGACGCTCTTTCCCAAGGGCACGAGATCCATCACCGCGTCGGTGACGGCGGGTCTCTTGACGATTGACTTACCATCCAACGCCATTGTCTATCTGAAGACCACGGTTGGTATTGGCCACGTGGAGTACAACACGCTGAGCGTCGGACCCAACGTGCCCATTGGAGACAACGGGCCCACGAGTCAGCCGTTCGAGGCCATTCCTCCCTGGCTGAAGACGGTGGCCAGTCGGAGGGACGCACCGCGCCTCATCATTGACGCCCAAGTGGGAGCTGGCGAGATCTTCTTCAACCGAGCGGGTCCGTCGCACTGAGGAAATGAGCGTGGGGCGAGACACCGTGCAACCAGACTTCACCGCCGAACGTCATGTCACATTGGTAACGCGCAGCCGCATCAAGACGTCGCAGAATGTTCCAAGCTCGCGGTCCTTTATGGCGTGCGAGACCGCGACCTCACGCCAATCAGCGAGACCGACGGTGATTTCCGTCCACACCTCGTGGGCGACATCAGCATCAAGGCCAAAATGGTCCGCGACGCACCCCTGAGCGTCTTCGCGACACGCGGGTCATCGCCTCAACCCATCCTCGTCGCTTCGCCTCCCATATGGAACGAACCAAAGTGAAACACCACCAGGGGCTAATGACAGCCAGAGTGATGTTTCGCCGCGAGATCGCGACAGGGGCCGACCGTGCCTACATGCCGGGGAAGACGGTGCGCAGTTTCTCTAAGTGCTCAGTAGCGATCGACGAGGGCGTATGTTGCGCATCGAGTCGGCCGTAGACGAGTCGCACGAACGCCTCGGAGGTCAGTTCGAGGTCGTGCGCGTCGGAGGCGTCGACTTGTTCGAGGGTGACCCCTTCGCCACCGAGCATCAAGGCGAACTCGCGCTGGGGTTCGGTCGTGCGGATGAGGAGGGTTTCGTCCGATCCCGTTGTCGTGGCCGTGAAGCGAACCAGTAGATCGAGGTTGTCGATGATGATCGCCACGGCGTCGCGCTGCAGGGTAGCCCCGTGGTCAAAGGCCTCTTCGATATCCCACGTGTGCAACGCGTGCTCACCGAGACGCATGTTGACGAAGCCGTTGAAGTCCAGGGTCACTGGCCCGAGCGCCCATCGAAAGGCGTCGCGCTGCTCGGGCGTCACCTCATTAATGCGTTCTTGCAGGGCCGCGTCGGCTAACAGCGAATCGGTCGCCTGCGCGTGCGGGGTCTTCAAATTCCAGACGTCCCACACGGATTGGGCGAACTCGGGCGGCATCTCTCGCCCTTCGACGCCGTCATCGAGGCGGCGCTTGGAAATAATGGCCGCCGATCCGAGGTGCGAGAGCACGTCGGCGACCGTCCACTCGGTCGGGTAGGCCGAGGCGACCAACTGTGATTCGCTCAATCCTTCGGTGATCTTGTGAAGATGATTGACGGACTTTTGCAGCGCTTCGATGGCGAACGTCATGGTGTCCTTGTCCTAGGGAGCCAAGCTCACGGTTCCACTATGACTGTACGGTCTAGGTCGCGCACGTCGTTCACTCCGGTGAGACCGAGCGTCACCAACATCTCGGACTGGATGATGCGCAACATGTGGTCGACGCCTCGTTCACCGCGCGCCGCCACGGCGTAGGCCCAGGGACGCCCGAGAAGACAGGCTCGCGCACCGAGCGACAAGGCTTTGACCACGTCGAGGCCGCTGCGGATGCCGCCGTCCATCAGCACGTCGCACTCGTCGCCCACCGCCGCGGCGATTCGCGGGAGCGACGAAATCGTCGAGGGAACGTCGTCCAACTGACGACCTCCGTGATTGGAGACGATGATGGCGTCCGCGCCCCGAGCCACGGCTTCTCTCGCGTCGTCGGCGTCGAGGATGCCCTTCAAGGCAATCTTTCCCCGCCAATGTTGGCGTAACCAGGCCAGATCATCCCAGGTCACGCTGGGATCGAACTGACTCGCGACCCAGCCCTGAAAGTCGCCCGGTACGCGCGCGTTGGGTAGCGCCTTCTCTAGGTTTCCGAAGGTGAGGGGACGTCCCCCTAGGGCGACGTCGCGCATCCACCGGGTGTGCGAAAAGAGGTCGGTTCCCCGACGCAGTCGCTTCATGGTCGGCAAGGTGCCACTGATGCCGTTTCGTCCGTCGCGGTAGCGCTGCCCGACCACGGGAAGATCGACCGTGAGGACCAGGGTGGTGCAGCCCACGGCTTGGGCGCGCGCCATGAGGTCTTCGGCGTAGCCGCGGTCCTTCATCACGTACAGCTGGAACCAGACCGGTCGCTTGATGGCGCTCGCCACCTCTTCGATGCCGCAGATGGAGAGGGTGGACTCACAAAAGGGAATGCCGGCACGCTCGGCGGCGCGCGCGGCCTGTACTTCTGCTCGTCGGGCGAACATCCCGGCGAAGCCCAACGGCGCCAGAATCACGGGCAGCGACATCTCCTCGCCGAGCACCGTCGTCGATAGGCTCCTCGAGGACACGTCGCGCAGCACTCGTTGGCGGAACTGGATGCGGTGCAAGTCATCACGGTTCGCCGCCAACGTCGACTCCCCGAAGGCGCCGCCGTCGATGTAGTCAAAAATCTGCCTCGGGAGTCGGCGCCGGGCGAATTCGCGGTAGTCCTCGATGGAGGCCGGCGCCAAGTTGAGACTGTGGTCGCGTTTGCTCTCGGTCACACCTCATTATGCAGCACGTGCGGTCAAGCGCTTGACGATGCGGCTCCGTTCGGGCATGCTCGAAGGATGTTTGAATCCGAGGAAGAGCTGGACGCCCTCGACGCATTGCTCGCCACGTCGTTCGCGGGCGCGACTGAACACCTCACCGAGATCATCTCGCCCGAGCGGCGACTGTCTGCGCGCGACCTCAGCCGCTACTTGGTGGGCGTGCGTCATCTCACCGTGGCGACGGTAACCGCCCAAGGCGAACCGCGTACGTCGGCCGTCGACGGGCTCTTCGTGCACGGCCGCTTTTGGTTCACGACGAACGCTCACGCGGCCAAGGCGGTCCACTTGGCGAAACGACCGGCGGTGAGCGCGGCGCACGTGGTGGGCGACGAGGTGGGCATCTTCGTCCACGGCCACGTGAGGATGGTGCCCGGCGGGCCGGGCGAGGCCGACGCCCTTCGCCACTACTGGCTCGACGTTTACCACTCGTCGCCCGAGGAGTGGGTCGGCGAGCCCGGCGACATGCGCTACATCGAGATCGTGCCCACGAAGATGTTCACCTACGCCTTCACGAGGGAGCGCTTTGAAGCGCTCGCCAACGGCGCCACTACTTCGCTCGGTCCGCCCAACGAGCCACACTGACCCAAGGGACTCCGTCAATTGCCCTAAAAGGGGGGACGAACGTCGTAGAAAGCGTCGTTCTCGACCAAAAGCGGGGGAATTACCATCTAAATGGTGGGCTTTGTGGGTTAACTCGCCCATCTCGCGTTCTCGCCACGGCTGGCGGCGAGCGCAATGGCACCGACGAGGTGAGCAGTGCGGGCCGCGGTGGGGTCGCCGTCGCGGTCGCCAGAGTGACACCATCTCGGGCGGTGTCGGAGTCGAGTGCGAGGTCGTCCTTGCGCGTTGGTGATCTCACTGCGAGGTGTTGGTCGACAACGAGCCACGCCGCCCATGACGCGACAGACCATCGTCGTGGCGTCGTCTGGACGTCGCGCGCCGGGCGCGATGCGTATTGGTGCGACCTCGGTGAGACGGTCAACGCGTCGCGCTCAAATTGCTCACAACGCACTGCCAGACGTCCGACAACGTGACGGCGGCGTCCGCGGTCGCCGGTCTCG
>JANXXO010000060.1 GCA_025350565.1 Acidimicrobiaceae bacterium | reverse complement strand
CTTCGGAGTCAATGGTCGGTACGGAAAGCTGCTGGGGAATATTGACGCCCCGATCAGCTTCGGTGACCAGTCGAAGAGGGGCGGTACTCACCTGGTCAACGCTAGCAACGTTGGCTTCGCCGAACCCAATGGCCGAAACTTCAGCCGTAACGAGGAAGTTCGTCGGCCGCTCGCCGTTCGGCGAGGGACGGCGCGGCGCGGTCCTTTTCGCTCACGATGGGATCGTCGGTGACCGTCCACGCCACCCGCAGTTCCTCGTCGAAGGGATCGATCTCGAGTTCGGCCGTTGCGTTGAAGGGCGAGGACAGGAGATACGTCAGTGCCGCCAGTTCGCTGGACACACAAAAGCCGTGCGCGACGCCCACCGGGAGCAGGACCGAGCGCTCAGCGTCACCGGACAGATGCACGATCTCCACCGCGCCAAAGGTTGGCGAGCCCACCCGGATGTCAACGATGACGTCGTCGAGTTCACCGAAGGCGCAGGTGACGACTTTCGACTGACCTTCGGTGGCCAACGAATAGTGAAGTCCACGCACGACATTCTTCTGGGACATCGAGAGATTGGCCTGTCGAGCCTGGAAGGAAAGGCCGACACCCTCGAAGTCATCGGCCTTGAACCATTCACGAAAAAATCCGCGGTCGTCGCCCCACACCGGCGACTCCAAGAGAAACAGACCCGGTATCGAAAGTTCCCTTACCTTCACGAGAGGCCCTTGAGCGGGCGCCACCACGCTTCATGGTCGTGGTACCACTTCACGGTCTGGGCCAGTCCTTCGTCGAAACCGATCTGAGGTCGGTAACCCAGTTCGTTCTTGATCTTCGACCAGTCGACCGAGTAACGACGGTCGTGACCCAATCGGTCGGTCGTGGGCTCAATCATCTCGACGCCGTAACCACAGAGGTCGAGCAATCGGGTGGTCAACTGTTCGTTGGTGAGTTCAGTACCACCGCCAATGTTGTAGATCTCACCGGACCGGCCGCCTTCGAGGACGGCAAGAATACCGCGGCAGTGGTCGTCGACGAACAGCCAGTCGCGGACGTTTTGTCCGTCGCCGTAGAGCGGCACTTTGTCACCATCGAAGAGATTGGTGACGAAGAGCGGAATCACCTTTTCGGGAAACTGGCGGGGACCGTAGTTGTTCGAACATCTGGTCACCATCACGCCCAGACCATAGGTGCGACAGTACGCCAGCGCCGCCAGGTCGGAACCGGCTTTGCTCGACGAGTAGGGCGAATTGGGTTCGAGGAGGTGATCCTCACGCCACGATCCTTCGCCGATCGATCCGTAGACCTCGTCGGTGGACACGTGTACGAATCGCTCCACGCCCCCGGCGCGGGCACTTTCGAGTAGTTGGTGGGTACCCAACACGTTGGTCTCGAAAAAAGTTCGCGCGCCGGTGATCGATCGGTCGACGTGACTCTCGGCGGCCAGATGGACGACCGCGTGGGCACCACGAAGCACGTCGTCGGTGACCTCGGCGTCCACGATGGAACCTTCGACGAACCGAACGCGCGAGTCGCGAAGGAGATCGTCCATATTCTCTCGGCGTCCGGAGTACGTGAGCGCGTCGAGCAGGACGACCTCGTCGAAGTTGAGTCGCTCGGCCTGCTCGAGGAGAAGTTCGGCGAAGCGCGAACCGATGAAACCGGCGGCACCAGTAATCACAACACGCATCGCGGTACCTCGACCTTTAGACGGGGGTTATAGGACTTCTATACTAATGGAGTGAAGGGAATCATTCTGGCTGGTGGTAGTGGCACGCGCCTTCACCCCATTACCAGAGCGGTGTCGAAGCAGCTGCTGCCCATCTACGACAAGCCAATGATCTACTATCCGCTCAGCACGTTGATGCTGGCCGGTCTTCGTGAAATTCTTCTCATTACGACACCGCACGATCAAGACGCCTTTCGACGCTTGCTGGGCGACGGTTCGCAGTTGGGCATTCAGATCACCTACGTCGTCCAGGACCAACCGAACGGACTCGCCGAAGCGTTGATTCTGGGCGAGGAGTTCCTCGCCGGCGATCGTTGCGCCCTCATCCTCGGCGACAACCTTTTTTACGGTCCGGGCCTCGGCACGCATCTAGAGACCAACACGTTCATCGACGGTGCCTTGATCTTCGCCTACCAAGTAAGCGATCCCTCGCACTACGGCGTGGTGGAGTTCGACGACACCGGCCAAGTCCTCTCCATTGAAGAGAAGCCCCCGAAGCCCAAGAGTTCGTACGCCGTACCGGGGATCTACTTCTACGACTCAAAGGCCTCGGAGTTGGCGCGGGCGCTGACGCCGAGCTCGCGCGGCGAATTGGAAATCACCGCCCTCAACAACGCGTACCTCGAACGGGGCCAGTTGCGGGTCGAGGTGCTCTCGCGCGCGACGACCTGGCTCGACACCGGCACCCACGAATCGCTGTACGAGGCCGGCGGGCTTATCCGCACCTTGCAGCACCGCACAGGTCTGCGCATTGGTGACGTCGAACAAATCGGTTCGGATCAAGGCTGGGTGACGCCGAGCGACGCTACTGAGAAAACTGAGTCTTCAGCGTCCGGAAGCGCCTAACGGCCCACCAGGTCGACCACACGACTAAGACGTCGCCCACGGCCGTGAGCCACGCGATCAACGAACCGTGCGTGATCGAGACCACCAGGATGAGCGTCAACTCAGCCACGACCACGGCTAAGCAGATCACCGCGTAGTAGCCGTACTGCACGGCTGCTTCGCCGATGCGCGACGTGGGGGTGGTGTCGGTACGCCAAAAGGTGTTCAGGACGTCGCGCTTCTCCCTAAAAGAACAACTGCGGTAGACGTCGAGATGCACGGGGGTATTTTAACGATGAACTCCGTTCCCGAGGAGCACGGTCGCCACAATTTCTCGTCAATCAAAGGCCACGACGGGCCGGCTCAATCAGTGAAACCGAGTGCGGCGGCTTCGGCGCCGTAAATCAGACGCTTGTGAAGTCCCAACGTGGGTCGATCGAGGGTGGCCATTGATTCGGCCACCTCCATGGCGTGCGAGAGCACCGTCGCTTCATCCGCGACGGCTTCGACGATGCCGCTGCGCAGTGCGTCGGGACCCGAAAAACGTCGCGCCGTGGTGGCCGCCAAGATCGCCGTCGAACGCGGGAGTCGGTTGGCCAGAATTGACCACAGTCGTTCATCGAGGGCGAGACCAATCTCGGCTTCGTTCATGCACCAGTAGCCGCGATCTTCACGCATCACGCGATAGTCAAAGGCGGTCGAGAGCAGCGCCCCCGCAGCGAAGGCGTGGCCGTTGATGGCGGCGACGCTGTAGGCGGGGAACAACAAGAGACGCCCGACGGTCTGTTCGAATCGGTGCAGCGTCGCGACGAACTCGTCGCGCTTGTCGCCAAAACGCTCGAGGTCCAGACCGTTGCAGAAGAACTTCCCCGTTCCGGTCAGTACGAGCGACAGCGGTCCCTCAATACTCGCGAGTTCGTCGAGGATTTCGTTGAGGCGACCGAGTGAGTCGAGGTTGACCCGATTCTCTCCTTCGTTCCATTGCAACAGCGCAACTGAGCCAACGTGGGTGACTGAGATATCCATGGACGGAGCCTATTGCTCGCCAGAATCCGAGGTGTAAAATGTTTCCATGGCTGAGAACACCCCACCAATTCCCGAACCCGACGTCACCGCGGACAACCCCACCTCCGAGCACTGGATTTGGGCCGGCGAGCACCGTCCCGCGATTCCACGTTCCTTGGTTGACCACATGACCGGCAACTGGGGCGAGGTGGCGCCGAGCCACGACGTCCACCCGGCGGCCGGCTACTGCGCCGCACGACGAGCACGCCTGGGCGAGGAGTTCTCGGGCAAGACGCTGGTTATCCCAACGGGCAATTACAAGGTTCGCGCCAACGATACCGACTACCGATTTCGCGCCGGCACTGACTTCTTCTACTTGACTGGTTGCCACGAACCCGACGCCGTGCTGGTCATCGGGTCGAGCGCCAGCGGTCCACACGCCACCTTGTACATCGCCGCTCGACGCGACAGTTCCACGCACGAGTTCTTCACCGACGGCCGTTACGGCGAACTCTGGGTCGGAGCTCGACGCGGGGTCGCCGAAGCCGCGACGTACTACGCCATCGACACCGCTCCCTTGGACGAACTCGAGAAGGATCTCGTGTCGCTACAGGGAAACGAGGTCGTGTGCGTGCGGGGCTTCGACGCCAAAGTCGACAGTGCCATCGCCACGCACAAGGACGACCAGCGACTCGCGACCACCTTGAGTGAACAGCGCCTGGTAAAGGACGAGTTCGAGATTGCCCAATTGCAGTTGGCCGTTGACTACACCATCAAGGGTTTCGAAGACGTGGTGCGCGCCCTTCCCACCGCCGAAGGGCGAGGAGAGCGCGTCATTGAGGGCGTCTTCAATTTGCGCGCGCGCGTCGAAGGAAACGACGTGGGCTACGACACGATCGCCGCCAGCGGCTCGAACGCGACCGTTCTGCACTGGATGAAGAACAGCGGCGACGTGCGACGCGGCGATCTGCTCTTGCTCGATGCGGGCGTCGAGTGCCACCATCTGTACACCGCCGACGTGACGCGAACGATGCCCATCAACGGCAAGTTCACCGACGCCCAACGGCGAATCTATGAACTGGTCCTCGCGGCCCAAGAGGCCGGCATCGCCGCCGTCAGGCCGGGCGTTCCCTTCATCGCGCCCCACAAAGCGGCCATGGAGGTCCTCGCGCAAGGACTCTTCGAACTGGGGATCTTGAGCGAACCACCCGAGGTAGCGCTGCGAAAAGACCGCCAGCTCCACCGTCGCTACACCTTGCACGGCACGAGTCACATGCTCGGGCTGGACGTTCACGACTGCGCCAACGCCCGCAACGAGCTCTATCCGGAAGGCGAACTCTTCGAGGGCTACGTCTTGACGGTGGAACCGGGCTGCTACTTCCAAGCCAACGACCTGACGGTGCCCGAAGAGTACCGAGGTATCGGGGTGCGTATCGAAGACGACGTGGTGGTGACGGCCACGGGCGCACGAAATCTCTCCGCCGCGCTGCCGCGCAAGGCCGACGAGATCGAGGCGTGGATGGCTGAGTTGTGGAGCAGAGAGCCCGTCAATCTCGGGTTGTAGTTCGCCCTAGGACAGGACGCGAATGGGGATCTGTCGTGGTCCTCGGACCTGACCCGGAGCCCAGGTGACGTCGGCGTCGTTCGCCAAGGTGAAGGTGGGAAAGCGCACAATGAACTCTTCGAGGGCGACGCGCAGTTCCAATCGCGCCAAGTTCGATCCCACGCAGCGATGTATGCCCAGACCGAACGCAGCGTGACGATTGACTTCGCGGTCGATGATGAAGGTGTCGGCCCTTTCGAAGACTTCCGGATCGCGGTTGGCGGCGGGAAAGCCGAGCAACACCCAGTCGTCCTTCTTCATCGGGCAGCCGAAGAACTCGTAGTCGTCGTTCACCAGTCGCGCCATGGTGACCGGTGCGTAGAAGCGCAGAAACTCTTCCACGGCGAGCGGCATCAGTTCGGGCTCACTGACCAGTCGCGCCAGGTCACTCGGGTGTTGCGCCAAATGCCAGAGTGCGGCGCCGATGGCCGACCACGTGGTGTCGATGCCGGCGACCAGGATCAGCACGATGGTGCCGGTGACGTGTTCGCGAGCCAACTTCTTGCCACCGACTTCAACGTTCAGCAGATAACTGGTGAGGTCGTCGCGGGGGTTGGCCAGGTGATCGTCGATTTGGTTCGAGAAGTAGTTCAGAGTGGGCTCGGACATCTCGCCTCGTTCTTCGGGCGCGAGGTCGACCAGGTCCAAGATGAAGTGCACGATCTCGCGAAAGATGTCCTCGTCCTCGGCGGGAAAGCCCAGCATTTGCGCGATGACGCCCGGGGGGATGAACTGCGCGTAGCCCGTGCCGGCATCGACGAACTCGTGGCCCGCCATGGCGTCGAGGTGCTTGCGGCACAGGCTGCGAATTTGCGGTTCGAGCGCGTTGACCGGACCGGGCGCGAACGCCGGAAGGATGAGGCGACGGGCGATGGCGTGAAACGGCGGGTCCGACGTGATGGGCGGAGCACCCCCCATCGGAGCCGGGATGAAGTTCGGTGGGAACTTATTGTTCGTCACGACGACCATTCGACTGGTGAAATGCTCGGTGTCATTGGCAATCGAGGACACCATCTCGTGCGTCGTCGGGAACCAGCCACCGCCGTAGCGGTCCGTGTGGGCGACCGGGCACGTCTCGCGCAGGGTCGCCCAGATCGGGTAAGGATCGCGTACCCATCGAGGGTCGGTGTGATCCCAGTCGGTGGCGAAGTCCTCGACCGGTTCCTTGATCGTCATCGTCCCATTCCTCCGCCGCGATCCCAGTTGCTTGATGTGGTTCTTACGACAGAATACGGATCGGAAGATTGCGCGGGCCGCGGATCTGTCCCGGCGCCCAGGTCACCGACTCGGCGTCGGCCAGTTCGAACGTCGGGAAGCGTTTGATGAACTCCTCGATGGCTATTCGCAACTCCAAGCGAGCGAGGTTCGATCCGGCGCAGCGGTGGATGCCCAGGCCGAAGGCCACGTGGCGGTTCTCGGCCCGGTCGATGATGAACCGGTCGGCGTCCGCGAAGACGTCGGGGTCGCGATTGGCGGCCGGGAAGCCGAGGAGGATCCAGTCGTCCTGTTTCATTGGACAGCCCAGGTACTCCATGTCTTCCTTCACCAGGCGCGCCATCGTCACCGGCGCGTAAAAGCGTAGGAACTCTTCAACGGCCACCGGCATCAACTCGGGCTCGTTCACCAAACGAGCGAGGTCCGCGGGGTTGTTTGCTAAATGCCAAATGGACGAGCCGATCGCCGACCAGGTGGTGTCGATTCCCGCCACCAGTATCAAGACCATGGTGCCAAAGACGTGCTCCAACGCGAGGTTCTGACCATCGAGTTCGGCGTTCAAGAGATAGCTCGTGAGGTCGTCGCGAGGATTATCCATGTGTTCTTCAATTTGCTTGGTGAAGTACGCCTCGACCGGGGCGAACTCTTCGAGGCGCTCTTCGACCGGGTGATCGATCCCTTCAAGGATGATGTGGACGAACTCGAGGAACTGTTCGATGTCCTCTTCGGGAAATCCCAACATGCCGCGAATCACGCTCGGCGGAATGTACCGGGCGTAACTCGAACCCGCGTTCACGACGTCCTGTCCGTCCAGTCCGTCGAGCAACTTGATGCACAACTCGCGAATCATGGGCTCCAGTGCGTTGATGGGCCCCGGCGCGAAGGCCGGCAGAATCAAACGCCGCGCAATGGCGTGAAATGGTGGATCCGAGGTAATGGGTGGCGCCAATCCGATCGGCGCCGGCAAGTCGAGTTCGGTCGGGCGTCCGTTGCCAATGACGACCGTACGACTGGTGAAGTTATCGGTGTCCTTCGCAATCTTCGATACGCCAGCGTGCGTGGCCGGAAACCAACCGCCGCCGTATCGTTCGGTGTGCGCCACGGGGCAACGTTCGCGCAGGTCTTCCCAGATGGGATAGGGATCTGCGACCCACTGGGAATCGGAGTGGTCCCAATCGGTGGCGAAATCTTTAACGGGATTGTCGGTCACTGCTACTCCTCGATGAAGATCGCGTGTTCGGGGCAGTTCGCTTGGGCCAACTGCGCCAGCGCCAACGTGTCGGCCTGCAAGGTACCGTCACCGATGACGACACCGTTGCCCAGTTCGTCGAAGCCGAAGAGCCCGGGCGCGATGGAGAAACAGCGCCCCTGTCCTTGACAAATATCAGGGTCGATTCGTACTTTCACAGGTCCCCCTTGTCCTAATGAGAAAAGACCTTACTACCGAGTAACGACGCGATTAGACAACTTGTCAACTACGTAACGTTGGGTTGCGAAGGGCGAACGACGGCTCGGAGGGTTCACTCTGCTTCGATCTCTTCGCGACTAATTCCCAAGAAATAGAGCACGGCATCAAGGTACGGCACCGTCAGGGCGGTATCGGCGTGCTCTTGGACGAGCGGCCTGGCGTTAAAGGCAATGCCCAGGCCCGCCACCGACAACATGTCGATGTCGTTGGCGCCGTCGCCCACGGCCACGGTCTGTTCGAGGGGCACTCCTACTTCGGCGGCGAAACCTTGGAGCGCGCGTGCCTTGCCCGGTCGGTCCAGGACCTCGCCGAGGAGTCGACCGGTCAGTTTCCCGTCTTTGATTTGCAGTCGATTCGCCGCGAGATAATCGACTCGTAGTTCGGCCATCAACGGGGCGAGCACTTCGACGAAGCCACCCGAGACGACGGCCGGGACGTAGCCGAGACGTCGTAGCGTCCGCAGCAGCGTATGGGCACCGGGCGTCAGGCGCAGTTTGGAACGCACGGTGTCGAGTACCGAGACGGGCAGTCCTTCGAGGAGTCGAACCCGTCGTCGAAGCGATTCGGCGAAATCGATTTCACCCGACATCGCCAGCTCGGTGATGGCCGAGACCTCGGCGGCACATCCGCACTCATCGGCCAACAGATCAATGACTTCGTCCTGGAGCAGCGTTGAATCGGCGTCCATCACCACCAGATGCTTCGACCTTCGATGAAGTCCGGCGCGCTGCACCGCGAGGTCCAGACCACTGGCCGTCGCCACGGCGGCGAGGGCTTCGCGCAGCGCTGCGTGGTCGTTGCCTCGAACGACGAGTTCGTAACAGTCCACGGGGTAGCTCGCGAGGTGCACGATGCGTTCGCAGGTCGCCGCACTGTTCGTAATGGCCCCAAAGACCGCGGCCAACTGGGGTGCACCAATGCGGTTCGCCAAAAAGGTGACCAGCAAGCGTCGGCCGTCGCTAACGTCGCTCGGCGTGACCATTTCGACGGTGGCGGAAATACCACCGCTGGCGATGTCACGTTCTTCCAGGGCCTCTTGTACGCGACCAACGGAGATCGACTTCTCGGTACTGACTTCGGCGCAGAGCACGAGCGCCCCTCGAATGGTGATCTGGGCCACGTCGGTGATGTGCACGCCGATCTCGCTCAGGGACGTCAACGCGCCAAAGAGTTCCGCCCCGACCCCGATGCGGTCGGGGCCACTCACCGTAACGAGAAAATTTGACGTGGGCATGCCTGCATCGTAGATGTTCGTACTTCGCGCTACGACGCAGAATGATCCTCACCGGCACGAAGGGCTCGGACTTGCGCGACGTGTTCGTTGGTCCGTGCGTCGAAGCTCCAGAGCTTGGGAAGTGCGACGGCCACGGTAGCGACCGAACCGGTACAGGCCAGACCGCCGAACGTCAAGGAGAAGCGCAAGGTCGTCCACACCGCCATCACGCCGGCGCGAAACTGCCCGGCCGTTGGTCCCAACGAGTAGGAGATCATTTCCATGCCGGCCATGCGACCTCGCATCTGCGGAGGAATCGACTCGTTCCACATGGTTTGGCGAAAGATGCCACTCACCGCGTCCGCGCCTCCGCCGATGGCGAGCCCCAGGAACACCAACCAAAGCGACGTCGAAAAACCAAAGAGGGCAATACCGAGGCCCCAGATCGCGGCCGCGACGACGATCGCGCGCCCGTAACGATGAACTCGTCGCGACCACGACGAGGTCAGCGTGGCCAGCAACGCACCGGCGGGCAGTCCGCAGTAGAGAAGCGACAACGCGTACGAGTCATGAAATCGGGCGGCCACGAACGGCAGCATCGCTACGGGGAAGGCGAGCAACATCGCGAGGAGGTCAATGATGTACGTACCGACGATGTCGGGGCGCGACTTGACGTAACGGATGCCTGAGCGGAGGGCGGCCACGTCGCCCCCTTCGTGTTTGGTACTGGCCGCGGTCGCGTGCAGGGAATAGAGCAACAGAAGTGAGACGGAAAACGTCACCAGATTGGCCAGGTAGACGCTGCCTGCTCCGAACGCCACGGCCGCGAGTCCACCCAAGGCCGGACCAATGATGGAGGCGGTGGTGCTTCGAATGTTCGCCAACGTGGACGCGGATCGCTGCAGGTCATGGCGCACGAACATCTGATTCAGCGCCTCGATACTGGGACGCTGAAGGCTCCCCGCGGCCGTGGCCATGAACGCATTGAGGTAGAGGATCCACGCCAATGGATGGTGGAGCAACGCGTTGGCGAAGAGCACGAACGTTGACAGCATGAGCACGATTTCCATGGTGATGATCAGTCGCCGCCGATTCAAACGGTCGGCGAGGATGCCACCATAGAGACCGAAGACCAACAGCGGCAGCACTTCGGCGAGACCCAATGCACCCACGTCGAGCGTCGAGTGGGTAAGAAGTCGTAGTTGAAAGGGCACGGCCACATACGTCGCTTGTGTACCCAGCGCGGTGATGAACCCGGCGACGTAGAGGCGACGGTACTGCTTCGACACGCGTAGCGGCGTGAGATCGACACCCAGTTTGCGATGCGTCATTGCGGTGGACCCGGTTGCCATCCGTCATCCGGGGTGTAGTGGCGCAACACCTTGGCGGGCACGCCGCCCAAAACCACGTGATCGGGAAACGTGCCGCGCACCACGGCGCCGGCGGCGACCACCGTGTTGCGGCCTAATTCCGTACCGGGAAGAATGACGACGTTGGCCCCGAGCCAACTGCCGGCCCCAATGCGAACGGCCGCCTCCGACGGCAGCTGCCATCCCACCGGCGACGTCGGGTCGTCGTACGAATGGTTTTGATCGGTGATGTACACGTACGGTCCGGTTTGGATTTCGTCACCCAGCACGATGGACCAATGGCCAATGATGTGGGAACCGCGACCGATGATGCACTTTCGGCCAATGGAAACGACGGGCGAACTCAACATTGTTTGGTCCCCACTGATCCCCGCGGTCAAACAGACGTTGGGACCTATCAGTGCCTCATCGCCAATCGAGAGGTACCGCTCGTTGTAAATGACGCCCTGAGGGGCCAAGAGTGCCGCGCCTTTGCCAAAGTACTGAAACGTGCGGGCGTAGGGATCTGACGGGCCCACCGTCGCCACTTCATTGACGTACCGACGAACCGCGCGAACTCGGGCGCCAAGAAACTGTCGGAAGCGAATTCGGTTATTCACCAGCGTCACGCTACAGCGGCGCCTCGCTCGCAATAACTCAACGCCCGCTCAAAGTGAGAGTACGCAGCAGGGCTCGGCACCAGCGCCGCAACTATCCCCAGGCTGGCGACCCCAAGGCCCGTGTGACCGTTAGTCGAGAGAGATCGGCGTATCGATGTCGATGGCGACTTCGGTACCGAGCACGTCGGGCAGCAGCGCGTTCGCCATGTGCTCACGCACCCGACCATCGATTTCGGCCATCGTCTGAGGATTCTCACGCAGGAACGCCTTCACGTTCTCGCGCCCCTGGCCCATCTGCTCACCTTCGTACGTGAACCAGGCGCCAGCTTTTTTCACGAATCCCAGTTCGACGGCGACGTCGAGGACGGAACCTTCTCGGCTAATGCCCTGACCGTACATGATGTCGAACTCCGCCTGCTTAAAGGGCGCGGCGCACTTATTCTTCACGACCTTCACTCGCGTACGGTTGCCCACCACGTCGGTGCCGTCCTTGATGGTTTCAATGCGTCGGATATCGAGACGAACCGAGGCGTAGAACTTGAGCGCACGGCCCCCGGGGGTCACCTCCGGCGAGTTGTGGACGACGACGCCGTCAACGAAGTAGTTGTGGCTATCTTCCACTTCAATATCGAAACGGTGCATGGAGCGCGTCTGGGGCTTCGCGTGAATGTCAGTGACCGGCATCGCCACCAGTTCGTATCGCATGGGCGTGGTGATCGGTTCGACGTTGAATCGGCCCCGAAAAGCGGGCAAGAGTTTGTACTCCATGCTCGGGTGCACGTACGGCGCGATCAGCGCGTGCAGTTTCGCGGTGTTCGCGTTGTCGAAGACCAGCGTTGCCTTCTTCGATGTTCCGCTCGATTTCAACGTTGAGGCAATTCCCCACGTGTCCTTCAGATAGTCCACGAGCCTCTTCTGGGTAGCAACCTCCATTGCTTCCACACAGATCACTGAGCGTCCGGTCAGAACTTGGGTGCGCTGCTCGGCCTTGGAGCGAATCGTAAAGTCTGCGTCATCCATGTACCAGAGCGCCAGAGACAAGGGAGTCAAGGCTTTCAAGAAGTCCTCATTGAATGACTTCTTGGCGCCTTGATAGACCTCTCTGCGCAGGTCGGCCAGTTCCGGCATGGGCGTGAAGTCGTAGGTCACGACGCCGTCCTCACGGACGTGCCGACGGGAATCAATATTGGCGAACAGCGACGCCTTCCATTCGGCGTAGTCGGCCTGCTTTTCGCCGTGGGTATAGCGGTAGCGAGCACCGCGTCCACTTCTGGTCGGTGACACGGCCCCGTCCCCCATGAGCGTGCCTTTAAGGGCGGTCCATTGAAAGTCCGAAAGATAGTGCGGGAGTGCTTGCAGTACCTGATCGCCGGTCTTCAGTTTTCCGGCTTCCACCCATCCGCTAGGCGTGCGGATGAGGTGATTGGGCGTGCAGCCGAACTGCGCGCGGCCGTTCTTCACGGGTTTGGCGACGGTGAACTGCAAGAACTCGTCGGTGACACCGTTGTCGAACCAGTTAACGACGCGCTTGGGGACCACGGCGCCGAGGGTGGCGTCATACGAAAGGACCTCGACTGGCATCCGCTGATTGACGATCTTGCCAATTTTCTCGGTCGTTCCGTCAGCCAACATCACTCGAGAGTCATATGAAAAACATCCGTAAATCACGCCGATTTTTTCGCGGAGCTGGTTGATGAAGACGGCGACGGTGTTGGACTTGGAAAGTCCACCGGTCAACTTGCGAAGCGCCTGGCTCATGAGACGGGCCTGCAAACCAACGTGGGTGTCGCCCATGTCACCCTCGATCTCGGCTCGCGGCGTGAGGGCGGCGACCGAGTCGATGATGATCACGTCGAGCGCACCGGAGCGAATCAGCATGTCGGTAATTTCAAGCGCCTGCTCACCGGTGTCTGGTTGGGAGATCAAGAGGTCGTCGACGTTCACCCCAATAGCGCGCGCGTAGACCGGGTCCATGGCGTGCTCGGCGTCGATGTAGGCGCAGACCCCACCGTTGCGTTGGGCTTCGGCGACGACGTGCATGGCGAGGGTGGATTTACCCGACGACTCGGGACCGTAGAGCTCGACGATGCGTCCGCGGGGCAACCCACCGATACCGAGGGCCATATCGAGAGCGAGGGCGCCGGTCGGAATCGACTCGATGTTCATGTGCAGGTTCTCGCCCATGCGCATGATCGAACCCTTACCGAACTGCTTCTCAATCTGGCCGAGAGCGGCGTCCAGGGCCTTCGCGCGGTCGTCGGTTGCCATTACTGTCTCCTTGTTCTTGGTCATGCGAGAAACGCTATGAGCCTCTTGTGACATCGGTCGGTCTCCACCTGTATTCACGGTACTACGAACAAGTGTTCGTATATTGGATTCCGGGGACGACATCACCGCGACGACTGCGTACTGCGCAAAACCTCAACGTTTCCAAGGAAATTCTACTCAATCGATCAACGATTGGTAGACCAATTGCTGGAGTTCCCGGCGAATAGGGTACGTGCCACTGGGCAGCAATTGGGTGAAGAAACTGACCGTCAGATCCTCGGCCGGATCGACCCAGAAGACCGTCGAGGCCGCCCCACCCCAGGAGTAGGTCCCTTCGGAGGCGAGGCTCTTATTCTTCGCCGCGTCGAGCATCACCGAGAACCCGAGGCCAAATCCAATGCCGGCGTAGTCGACCTCAGAGAACGAATCGGTCGCGAACTCCTCTAGGTCAACGTCGTTGGGCAGGTGATTGCGGGTCATCAAATCGAGAGTGCGACGTGAGAGCAGTCGCACCCCGTCCAGTTCGCCTCCCGCGAGCAACATCTTCATGAAGCGGTTGTAATCGTGGGCGGTCGAAACGAGTCCACCGCCGCCGCCGTGGACTCGCGGCGCCCGCATGGCTCCTTTGGCGAGTTCCTCATACGGATACGAGTCACCGTCGTGGGGCACGTAGAGCATGGCCAGTCGGTCCCACTTCTCCTCGGGGCAGTGCCAATCGGTGTCGTGCATGGCGAGCGGACCGAGCACTCGTGACTGGAGAAAGTCCGCGAAGGTCTGGCCACTCCACAGCTCAATGAGTCGTCCGAGCACGTCGACGGACACGGAGTAGTTCCAGCCGCTCCCCGGCTGGAAGACGAGGGGGCTCGAACACCAGTCGTGAACGGCTTGGGCGAGGTCCGCGCCGGGTGCGAACCCGAAGTCGTAGCCCTTTTTCCGATAGATCTCGTCGGTCGGATGGGTGTAGTGGAATCCGTACGTCAACCCACTCATCTGACTCAGCAGGTGATGTACGCGCACCGGTTCGGTCGCCGGTACCGTCTGCGGTTTGGCCGCCGTGCCGCCGGCCCACACGCGCGGTTCCTTCAAGGCGTCGATCCATTGACCGACGTCGTCGTTGAGGTCGAACAAGCCCTCTTCGTAGAGCATCATGACGGCGACGGACGTAAGGGGTTTGGTCATGGAATAGATACGCCATATCGTGTCGTCGGTGACCTCAAGGTCCTTCTCGCGGTCGCGGAAGCCACCCTTGTCGGTCCAGACCAACTCACCACCGCGCGAGACCGTCGCCAGCCACCCGGCCAAGCGTCGATCGTCGACGTAGCGGTCGAAGTGGGGCGTAATGCGCGCCAAGCGCGCCGGATCGAATCCCATCGTCGACGGATCGACTCGAATGTCCAGCGACGACATAGTTACCTCCGGTGTAGGTGAATGAGATGAAACAACGTCAACTCCTTACGCGTCCCGGTCGAGCGCTCGACGAAGGACGTCGAGTGCGCTGATGGCGCTGTACGCGCGAATTCTCGGCCGGTCGCCGGGCAGGCGAAGAGCCGTGTGCTCCAACCGGTCACCCAGGGAGAGTCCGACGAACACCGTGCCCGGCGCTTGACCGTCTTGTTCGTCCGGTCCAGCCACGCCGGTGACGCTCAGCCCAATGTCGGCACCCAGCACCGAGCGAGCGCCGGTCGCCATGGCCTCGGCCGCCTCGGCGCTCACGACGGGGCCCCGCGGCACGTGCAAGAGGTCGAACTTCACTTCCGAGGCGTAACTCACGACGCCGCCGCGAAACCACGCCGACGCACCGGGAACTCCCACCAATCGGCTGGCGATCAATCCTCCCGTGAGCGACTCCGCTAGGCCGAGGGTGAGACCTCGCCCCTTCAGTCGTGTGGCGATGGCGTCTTCCATGGACTCGCCGTCGACGCCAAAGATGATGTCGCCAAACTTTTCCACGATGAGCGTGCGGATACGTCGCTCTTCGTCCGCCAAGAGCGCCGCGGCGTGAGCGTGGTCGTCCCCTCGAGCGGTGAGGCGAACTTTGATTCCCTCGATGCCCGACGCTAGGAACGCTATGGTCACGCGATCGTCGTTCGCCAACGCCTCGAATCGTTCGCCCACGGCTTCGGCCAGTCCCGATTCACTCGCGCCCCAGGTGCGAAGTACCCGACTGGTGATGACTGAGGTCGTGCCGTCGGCTCGTTGGCGCGCAACTAAATCGGGCAAGATGGCTCGTTCAAACATGTCGGTCATCTCGTAGGGCACACCCGGGACGGCGTAGATGACCTTGCGGCCCAACGAGCAGATGAGTCCGGGCGCCGTCCCTCGAGTCTGGGGAATCACCGACGCCCCCCGAGGCACGTCGGCCTGCAAGAGATTGTTCTCGGGCATGGTCCGTCCGCGCGCGCCGAACATCGCTCGAATCGCCTCGACGATGGTTTCGTCACGGTCGAGCGGCACGTTCATCACTTCGGCCAACGCCGCGCGCGTGATGTCGTCTTGGGTCGGACCGAGTCCGCCACAAACGATGAGCGCGTCGCTGCGCGCCAAGGCGGTGCGAAAGGCGAGGACGATGCGTTGGTGATTGTCCCCCACGTGCTGGTGGAACTGGGAGGCGATGCCGTTGGCGGCGAGGTGTTCACCCAGCCACTGCGAGTTGGTGTCGGGAATTTGGCCGAGCAACAGTTCGGTGCCGACGGCGACAATCTCAACGCGCACGCAGTCCCACCTTCTTGCCTTCGACGTAGTACTGCCAACCCGTGTACAAGGTGAGCACGACGGCAATCCAGATGACCACCACGCCAACCCAGACGTGATGCGCCGTCACCGGCAGGACGCACAGAGCGATGGCCCAGTCCTGCGTGAAGGTTTTCCATTTCGCGAGTTTGCTGGCGGGAATGGAGATGCCGCGCTTGGACGCCTTGGCGCGAAACACGCTCATCCACATCTCTCGCAACGTGATGATGATGGCGGGGATGATGAAGTCCTTCAGGCCATGCGGTCGAGCGAGGATCAACGCGTAGAGCGAGCCCAGCACGATGACCTTGTCGGCCAGCGGGTCGAGAAAGGCCCCCGAAGTGGTGGTGCCGTGACGACGCGCGACGATGCCATCGAAATAGTCGGACATGGCGGCGAGGAAACCAACCAGTGCGGTCCACCACGAAATACGGTCAAAGACGATGAGGTAAATCAATACCGGGGCGACTAAGAGACGCGACGCCGTCAACATGTTGGCGGGCGTCAAGAGAGCGGATTCACCGTAGGTGGGCTCGCCCGTCATAGTGCCACTCCCTCCAGATCCGTTCCGTGACTCGCCACAATTTGACAGTCAACCATTGAACCCACGGCCAACGCCGAGTCCACCATCACAATGCCATCAATCTCGGGACATTCGCGGACACTGCGCGCGACGCCCGGCGAGTCGATCAGGAGTCGCTGCTGCGTGCCGACCAAGGCATCACGTCGTTGCGCGGTGATGTCGTCTTGACGTTCGCTCACCTCGCGCAGTCGCTCCAGCGCGAGTTCGTGGGGAACTTGCTTGGCCAGACTGTTGGCGTGCGTCCCCTCTTCCGACGAGAAGGTGAAGAAACCGGCCCAGTCGAGCTGCGCCTCGTCGAGGAAGTCGAGCAGCACGCGCTGGTCGTCTTCCGTTTCGCCGGGGTAACCGAGAATGAACGACGAACGAAAGGTCGCGTCAGGTTCAGCCTTTCGAATGGCCGCGATGCGTTCGAGGAACCGTTCGCCGTCGCCCCAGCGACGCATGCCGCGAAGGAGCGGACGCGACGCGTGTTGCAATGACAAGTCGAAGTACGGTACGCCGCTGTCGAGAATCGCTTCGATGAGCCCACCGGTCAGACCCGATGGGTACAGGTACAGCAGTCGCACGCGGTCAACCTCCCGGCTAAGGGTCCTCGTGAGTTCAATGAGGGGCTGCGTGCCACCTTCGTCGAGTACTTCGACCGGTTCACCACGGCCGGCCCGGCGTCGGTCGTGTCCCCAGCTCGCCAGGTCTTGGGCGATAAGCACCAATTCGCGAACGCCGCCCTCGGCCAAGGCACGACCTTCGGCGAGGATCTCTTGCGTCGATCGCGAGCGTTGGTCTCCGCGAAACGACGGGATGGCGCAGAACCCGCAACGCCGGTCACAACCTTCGGCGATCTTCACGTACGCCCACGGGGTGGTCGACTTGGGACGCGGAAGGTTCAGCAGGTCGAAGGAGTTGGCCGGTCGACTTCGTAGAGCCACGGATGTCGCCGGCGTGGGGGCGGTCAAACTTTCGCCGAAGCCCGCCACGAGGTCAACTTCGGGCAGCGCCGCGGCGAGTTCGGCGCCGTAGCGCTCGGCCATACAGCCGGTCACCACCAAACGAGCGCCCGAACGCTTCGCGTCGGCCAAGGCGAGGACGGTTTCAATGGACTCTTCGCGCGCCGCTTCAATGAAGGCGCAGGTGTTGGCGACGACCAGGTCGGCCTTTTCGGGCGACGACGCAACTGCGTAACCCTGGGATTCGAGAAGACCCGCCAACTTGTCGGAGTCGACGTGGTTCTTGGGGCACCCGAGCGTCTCGATCCAGTACCTCACGAACTCTCCTCAGTTGACCTCGACGGCGACACCGAGCGAACTGCGCTCGGTGGTAATGGCGGAGAGGGAGGGATTTGAACCCTCGGGCCCACTTTCGCAGGCCGCATTCTTAGCAGGAATGTGGTTTAAACCGAACTCACCCACCTCTCCCAGCCGAACCATCCTACAGATTGGAGGTCCGAAGTGAAAATAACCCGAGGCCGACCCGTCCCTCGCTTCGGGTGACGTCGTAGGTGCGCGCGGCCACCAAGAAAATGCTCGAAGGTCAGCGTTACACTGGCAACCACCACAAGGTCGCCGCACCGAGAAAAGGAATCCCATGCGCAACGTTCGACTCACGCTCGCCGGTTTGGTCACGCTCTCCACTATTGGCGCGGTCTCGCTCTCCGTCGGCGCCAGCGCCACGGCTTCGTCCCTACCCTCGCTGGCTTCGTGCAAGACAACAATTGGCTCCCAGGAGTTCTCTAAGGGCAAGCTCACAGTCGCCACCGACAATCCGGCCTACACGCCGTGGTTCGTCAATAACACACCGACCAACGGCAAGGGCTACGAGTCCGCGATGGCCTACGCCATTGCCAAAGAACTCGGCGTGAAGAAATCCAACGTGGTGTGGATTCACGAACCGTTCGACGCGAGTTTCGCCCCGGGCAACAAAAAGTTCGACTTCGATATCAACGAAGTCTCGTACACCCCGGCGCGCGCGCAGGTGGTGACGTTCTCTTCCAGTTATTACGACGTGCAGCAGTCCATCGTCGCCTTGAAGTCCGCGCGAATCGTGAAGCATCACACCCCGGCCGATCTCAAGACCTACCAGTACGGCGACCAGGTCGGATCGACGGGTCTGGCCTACATCAACCAGCACCTCAAGCCGACCAAGTCCGTGCGCGTCTATCCGTCGCTCAACAACGCGGTCTCGGCGCTCAACGCCGGTCAGATTGACGCCATCGTGGTGGACACCCCCGACGGGCAGTACATGGCGTCGTCGGGTTCGGGCGAGATCATCAACGCCCAAAAGAAGAACGTGGGCGTGCAAGTGGGCCAGTTCCCTAGCGTGGGCGAACACTATGGTCTCCTCTTCCAAAAGGGCAACCGGCTCGCCGCGTGCGTGAGCGCCGCCATTGCCGCCATTCGCTCCAACGGAACGATGACCGCCCTGCAGACCAAGTGGCTGAGCATCTACAACAGCGTGCCGGTCATTAAGCCCTAATCGCGGTGTCGAACATCACCGACGAGAGTGTGTCGGAGGAGAGACCATCGTTCTTCGTCCCGCGACGAAAGCAACTCCTGGTCGGGCGAAGAGGCATCGTGGCTAGCACCTTGTCGGTCGTCATCTTCCTCGGTGGGCTCGTGGCGGTGTTCTATCTCGCTCCCGGCGGAGCGGCCGTGCGCCGGTTTTACTTCGATCGCCACGACATGTGGGAAGCCTTCGTGGGCAACCACAACGCCGGTCTCAGTTCGGTGGGGATTGGCATCTTTACCAACATCTGGGTCTTTCTCGTCTCGGAAGTCTTCATCCTCATCTTCGGTTTGACCATTGCCTGGACTCGCATGAGCAAGTCGCCCGTACTCTTGCCGTTTCGGATTCTCGCCACCATCTACTCGGACATCTTTCGCGGCATTCCCGTACTCCTGGTCTTTTTCTTGGTGGGCTTCGGACTACCGCCGTTGGGCATCGCCGTCGTCTCGTATCAGTCAGTCGCCGTCTACGGGTGCGTGGCGCTGACCCTTACCTACAGCGCCTACGTGGCCGAAGTCTTTCGCGCGGGCATCTACTCCGTCCCCCACGGTCAGCTCCTCGCCGCGCGCTCCCTCGGTCTGACCAACGCCACCACCATGCGCCGCGTCATTCTGCCCCAGGCGGTGCGCACGGTGATCCCGCCCTTGCTCAACGACTTCATCTCCTTGCAAAAGGACACTGCCCTCCTCTCGTTGCTCGGCGTCATCGAAGCCGTGAACGCCGGCACCATCTATCAAGACACGAAATTCAATTCCAGCGGACTCGTCGTTGCCTCGCTCTTGTTCCTCGCGATGACCGTTCCGCTGACCCGCTTCACGGACGGACTCATCGCGAGGGACCGCAAACGGCGCTTGGCCTCGTCGTGAGCGAGGTCATCCTCGAGTTGGACGCCGTCGTGAAGAAGTTCGATGACAACGAGGTGTTAAAGGGCATCTCCCTGCAACTCCACCGACATGAAGTGGTCTGTCTCATCGGCGCCTCGGGATCGGGCAAGTCCACTTTGTTGCGCTGCGTCAACCTTCTTGAGACCATTGATCAGGGCACCATCACACTGTTCGGTCAATCACTCAACGATCCGCGAATCGATCCCGACCAGGTTCGTCGCCACACCGGCATGGTCTTTCAATCGTTCAATCTTTTCCCCCACCTCAGCGTCCTGGAGAACGTGCTCGTGGGGCCGGTACGCGCGCTTAAGCGCAAACGAAGTGACGTGGTGGACGAAGCGATGCACCTGCTCGAGCGCATTGGGCTGAGCGACCGCGCGAAGGAGTTCCCCGAACGACTCTCGGGAGGCCAACAACAACGCGTCGCCATCGCGCGTTCGCTGGCGATGAAACCGGCGCTCCTCCTACTGGACGAAGTGACGAGCGCGCTCGACCCCTCGCTGGTGGGCGAGGTGCTCGATCTGCTGCGCGACTTGGCCACTTCGGGCACGACGATGTTGATCGCCACCCACGAGATGAATTTCGCGCGCGACGTCGCGCACCAAGTCGCCTACCTCGACGGCGGCGTGCTCGTGGAGCAAGGTGCGCCCGACCAACTCTTCACGAACCCCCAGCACGATTCCACGCGGCTCTTTCTCGAGCGGGTCCGCTAGGAGGCTTGAGCGCGAAGTTCGGCGAACTTCGTGACTTCGTCAAACAGGTCTTGGTCGCGGTCCCACGTGAGATTTGCGCGCACCTGTTCGAGCGGGGTCCAGACGAGTTCGTCGACTTCGTCGTTGGGCGCGAACTCACCCTCTTTCACCGACATGAGGTAGTAGGCGACGATCTTGGGGCGGCCCTTGCGGTGCGTGTAGTTGGTCGTACCGGCAAAACGGACGACTTCGCAGACCATGCCCGTCTCTTCGAAGACTTCACGCAGGGCCCCCTCTTCGAAGGTCTCGCCTTGTTCGATCTTGCCCTTGGGAAACGTCCAATCGCCTCTCGACTCTCGGTAGATACAGGCAATCTCGACGCGCCCCCCGGGCACGAATCGGTACACGATGCCTCCGGCGGCTCGGATGAGATCGTGAGGTGCATCTTGGGGAACAATCAGTTCGCCACTCACGAGGTACACGTCGCTAACGGTAGATGACGTGACCGCCCGCGTCCGGTATTCGAGCGTTCAGTTTTCCAAGAATTCACTTTCAATAGGCTACGACAATGTTGAGTGCCATCCCCTTTGCGTGGCGGCTCACCATTTATCTGCTCGCTGGTGTGGGCGCGGGCGTCGCCAACGGGATCGCCGGAGGAGGGACCTTCGTCACCTTTCCCACGTTGCTCGCCACCGGCGCCTCGGCGTTGGCGGCGAACGTGACGACCACCGTCGGCGTGGTGCCCAGCTACCTCGGTGGACTACGGGGCTTCCAACTGCGCACCCATCGCCGACTGCTGCAATCATTGATGCCGGCGTGCGTCGTCGGTACCGCACTCGGCTGCGCGCTCCTCTTACTGGGTTCCCCGCATCTCTTTCAATTGATCGTGCCGTGGCTCATTGGCGCGGGCACCTTGCTCTTCGCCTTCGCACCCTTGATCGCGAAACGTCTCGCGCACGTTGATCACTCGCACCCCGGTCGTCGCGCCGGACTGTACGGCGGCGTCTTCGTCATTTCCGTCTACGGCGGTTACTTCGGCGCCGGACTCGGCATCTTGCTGCTCGCGGTGATGGCGATCACGTTGCCCTTTGACCTACCAGAGCTCCATCTACTGCGCAGTGTTCTTTCGCTCATCATCAATCTGCTCGCGGCGCTCATCTACGTCGTGCGTGGCCACCTCATCGTGGACGCGGTCTACATGTTCCTCCTCGGCACGCTGGTGGGCGGATGGTTGGGGACCCTTCTCATTGTGCGTCTTTCACCCAACGTCGTTCGAGCGCTCATCATCGCCATTGGCCTCGCGACGACGGTGCGGTTGGCCTATTCGGCCTAGTGCGAATTCTTGACTTTTTCGCTAAGATTTGTCGCATGAAGAGACTCCTCTCTTTCCCTAATCCCGTGAACGACGCGGCCGCGCGCACCGTCGCCCTCGGGGTCTTCACGATGGCGGTGGTGGCCTTGGCGACAGGCTGGTCGTGGCTCTTAATTCTCCTCACCTACGGGTTCCTCGCTCGCGTCGCCGCCGGACCCACGTTCTCGCCCCTGGGCCAATTTGCCGTCCGCGTGGCCGCGCCACGCCTGCGGTCGTGGCACCGTCTGGTCCCCGGGCCCCCGAAGCGTTTCGCCCAAGCCATCGGCGCATTCCTCACCTCGGTGAGCACCATTGTTTGGCTCAGCGCCGGTTGGACGGACGCCCGATGGATCCTCTTGCTCCTCGTACCGGCCGCGTTCCTCGAAGGATTCCTCGGCTACTGCCTCGGGTGCACGATCTTCGGGTGGCTGATCCGCCGCGGGGTCATCCCCGAAGCCATTTGTCGCGAATGTGGAGATCTATCCCTTCGGTCGCGGGCTTCGGGTACTCCGAGCAGTTAAGAATTCTCTAACGTTGACGACAACATTGTGACCTGCCCCGAAATAAGCACTCCGACCTTCGTAGGCTGAAGCAATGCGACGCTCCCCCCTCCGCGTGCGTTGGCCCGTGCTGACGCTCTGCGTGGCGATGTTGGCAGTCGTCCTACCGACCTCCGCCGCCGTGGCGACCCAACCGCGCGTCGTCGTCGCGAGTGCGGCGCCCATCCCGGCGGGCGACACCATCGTCGCGGCCCCCATCACCACCACCTTCAACGTGGCCCTCCATTCGCGCGACGCCGCTGGTGAGGCGGCGTACATCACGAGCCTCTCCAATACGGCCTCGCCGAACTTTCATCATTTCCTCACCACGAAGCAGTTCGCCGCGCGCTTCGGCGCCTCGACGGCGTCCGTTGCGGCCGTTCGTTCCTACTTTTCGCAGTTCGGCCTCGCGGTCGGTTCGTTGAGCAAGGGCCGCGTGCTGCTGCACGTGAAAGGACTTACCACGAACATCGCGAACGCCTTCGCGACGAAGGTCGCCACCGTGCGCCGGGCCAACGGACAGTTCGCGGCGCAGTTCGTGGCCAGCGGTACGTTGCCGCAGTCCCTGGCTCGCAACGTCATGGGGATCGCGGGGCTCTCGACCGTCGTCCAGCCGTCGACCTACCTCGCTCGAGCGAAAGTGACCGCTCACGCGGCCGTTCCGTCGACCTGTGCGAGTGACGGTGGTGAGACGTCGAACGTCCCCAACTCGCTGGGCGGCTACACCGCTCCCCAAGAGGCGCAGCTCTACGGCATCAACACTGCCTGGGCACACGGCAACACGGGCATCGGTCAGACCATCGCGATCTACGAACTGAGCGCGTACGATCCGTCGGACCTCGCCACCTATCTCGACTGCTACTCGCTCAGTCCGACCATCGCGCCCATCTCGGTCGACGGTGGACCGAGCGGATCGTTCGACGACGAACCGACCCTCGACATCGAACAGGCGACGGCCCTGGCGCCGGGCGCCGTGATCGACGTCTATCAGGGACCGAACAACAGCACGGGGCCGACTGACGTTTACGCCCAAATCGCCGACGACAACAAGGCCACGATTGTGTCGACGTCGTGGGGCACGTGCGAAAGCGACCCCAGCGGCGACCCGGCGGCCGAACAGCCCATCTTTGAGCAAATGGCCGCTCAGGGTCAGACCGTGCTCTCCGCCGCGGGCGACGCCGGTTCGTCCGACTGCAACGGCGTCACCAACAGCAATACCCTCGCCGTGGACGACCCCGCCTCCCAGCCCTACGTCACTGGCGTCGGTGGCCTCACGGTCAACAACATCAACCCCCTGAACCAATCGGTCTGGCTCACCCCTACGAGTACGGGTTCTGGTGGCGCCGGCGGTGGTGGCACCTCGAGCCTGTGGTCGCGTCCGACCTGGCAGAACGCGCCGGGCATCGCCACCAGCGAGTCGATGCGCCAGGTTCCGGACCTCTCGGTGATCGCCGACCCCGGAACGGGGTTCATCCAGTACTTCACGGGCACGAGCGCCGGGGCCTGTCGCAGCGGGTGTCCGCAGGGTTGGAATGCCATTGGCGGGACGTCCATTGGTTCGCCCCTCATGAGTGCGTTGGTCGCCGTCTCGGCGCAGGCCTGTGGCACAAGTCGACTCGGATTCATTAATCCCTCGCTCTACGCCATGGCCAGTACTGGCTTCGTCGACGTCACCACGGGCTCCAATGATCTCTACAACGTCGGCGGTTACAGCGCCGGCGTTGGCTATGACAAAGCCTCGGGTCTCGGCAGTCCGAACGGCGCGGCGTTCATCGCTGGACTCTGTCCACCGAAGTTCGATCTGGCGAAGAGTTCCTTCGCGGTCTCGTCGACCAGCGCCCCCGTGGACGGCGCGCCGGTCACAGTGACGGCGACCTTGCACGACACCAATGGCAACCCGATTCCCAACGCCCTCGTCAATGTCGCGGCGACCAGCACCGGCACCGGATCGTTTGGACGCGTCGAGATCAATAACGACCGCTCGAGCGTGACGACCAACGGTGGCGCCGCCTACACCGTGTCGAGCGATGTGAACGGCCAGGCCACCTTTACTCTCTCCACCACCGAAGCGACGCCGGTCACGGTGGTGGTCACGTATGAATCGCAATCGATCTTCAAGTCGACCATTTCCTTCACGACCAGTTCGAAGACGACTTCAACGGTGCCGGGCAGGGCCGCGATCGCCAAGTTGACGGGCATCGTCAGTGGCTTCACGTTGAGCGTGAAGGCGCCGTCGAGTAACGGGGGCAGCGCGATTACCTCCTATCAGTACTCGGTCACTGGTGGCGCGAAGTGGTTTGCACTGCCGGGTCGATCGACGACCATCCGAGTGAGTGGCCTGGTGAGAGGGAAGACCTATCGCGTGAGTGCGCGCGCCCTTAACGTGAATGGCGCGGGAGCGGCGTCGACGCCACGGGCCGTGGTCACTCGAAAGTAAAGGCGCTCCAAACGTTTCTTCGCTGACCCAGCGGCCCGCAACGTCACCCCTAGACTTCTCCATGGTGGAGGTGCACGACGAATTGGGTTTATCCCAATGAAGGACACGAGTGAAACTTCAACGGATTGCGCTTTTGGCGTTCGTGGTGCTGGCCAGCATCGCCTTTGTGAACACGTGGTCGCGTGGCGCCACGGTGAACGCCCCCTCCGGACTGCCGATCTACCGTTTCGTTGACTCGGGCACCGGTGCGCTGCCCTGGAACGCATCATCGCTCGAGGGCGCCATCAAGCGAACGACGATGCTCGGCGGTCCCCACGCGGCGAGTAACGCCACCGAAGGCGTGCTGGCCTTTCGCACGAACACCAATCAGCTCGCCACCTTCACCAAGACCGTCACCGGGACCAGCACGTATTCCATACTGTCGACGCCGCAGAACAGCCTGCCCGCGCCGTCGGCCGATCCGATTCCCTTCTTCGACCCCTCGGGCAACGTCGACCTCTTGTACGTCGACAACGCTTCGCAGGTCATCTTGCTGAGTAAGAACGATCCCGTCAACGCCCTTTGGCATAATCTGCGCGGCGACACGGCGTGGCGTCCCTACGAGGCGACGAACCTCACGAGACTCGGCGGCGTCGAAGCGGCCAACGGTCTCCCCAGCATCCTCGTCAACGGTCTCACGGCGTCTGTCGCCTACCGAACGACCACCAGCACGATTGAGATTCTGCAACTCGGTTGGGCCGCCGCACATCCCGTGCCGTTCCTCACGAGCGTTCCCGGGAACGTCACGGTCGCCGCGACCCAGCCGTTGCCCACCACGACCACGACCAAACCGGTGACGACCACCACCAAGCCAGTGACCACGACAACCAAGCCAGTGACGACGACAACCCAAATCGGCGCGACGACGACCACCAAGCCAGTGACGACGACAACCAAGGCGCCGACGACCACGAAGGCCGCGACGACGACGACGACGACGACGACGACGATTCCAGCAACGAGCGTCACCGTAGCCAGTGATCCACTCGTGATTCCGGGGCCGGTCACCTCGTTCGTCACCACGAGCAACCAGGGCGACGTACTCGTCTACACGAATACCGGCCCGACGCTCAACACGTGGAGTCTCCAAGACATCACTCGACTCACGCTCGCGCCCCAAGTCGTCGGGACGCTCGCCATGGCCCACAACGCAACGACGACGGACATCGCGGCGCTCGCGAGCAACGGCAACGTGCAACTATTCACCGCGAATCTCGCGTCCCCCACGCCCGCCGTCAGGGGTCACGCCGTCCCCGCCACGGCCTGGGGCACGAGGAACGTGACGTCGATTGCGCCCGGAGCACCCCCGCTGAGCGGCTCGATCTTTCTGAGTGCCACCGCGTCAACCCTGACCGTGGACGGTCAGGCCGCCAACTGGGGTGATCTCTTCTCCCTGTCCGAAACGCTGTCGACGTCGACGTGGACGTCGACGGACGTCTCGGTGACGGCCGGGAGCGCCGCTCGAACCGTGGGCGGCGCCGTCACCGGCGTGCAGGTCGGGACCACGCTCACGCTCTACGCCGCGGGGGTCAGTTCTCCGCCCCCCCAAGGTGTGGGCGTCTACGCCATTCCCTCGTCCAAATGGGGCCAGGCCATCACCGACGGGTGGCCCATCGTCAGTGAAACCGGTGGACTCGGCACGCAGAACAGCCCATGGGTGGGCTTTACCGGAGCCAACAACGTCGCGCAGTCGCCGGACTTTCTGATGGGCCAGAGCATCTACAACTCGCACAAGCGCGTCACCTGGCTCTCCTTTTGGACCGTCAGCGGGCCGCTCAGGTCCGAGCCCCAATCGGCCGCGACCTACTACGACCACGGCGTGGCGGCGGGCGCGTGGGTCGCCTCGCAAATCGACCAGTACCGCACCCTCGGGGTCGGACTCAAACCCGATTGGGTCATCTTTGATCCCGAGGGTTACCCCGACAACCACTCGGGCCTCGACGCGCCCGGTGGCTCCTCCGCGGCGACCATCGCGAAGTACGCCACCTATTGGAGCGCCATGTTGAGAGGCTGGTCAGTGGGGATCACCTCGGTCGACCCCACACTCAACGCCGGCGTGTACGCCTCGCAGTCCGAGTACCGCAACTACAAGCTCGTCACCCAGTCCATGCCGGTTTTTGAGGCGGTGGCCTTCGGCAACGGCGGACCCATCCCCGTGAACGGGGCCAGCGGGAGCAACATCCGCGGCTTCATCTCCTTCAGCGCCACCTGCAGCCCGTCAGCGACGTTGCGGGCCGAAGAGGACACCCTCCTCAATCCGCCGTGGTCCGGGCAGTTCAATACCTTGCAGTTCAACGCGGGCGTCTACTGTCCGCCCGTGGCGCCGTAATCTCTCGTTATGCCCGACGACACCGAATCCACTGACTCTGAAGCCCACACCACGTCGAACCCCTCTGATCCCTTCGGCGAAAAAATCCAGGATCTGCGAGGTCGACTGAAGAACCTCACCCAGCCCCTCGTGGACTCGCTCGACTCGCGACTACGCGATCAGGTGGACCGCCGGGTCGACGAGAAGATCGACGACCGTGTCGAGCGGTTGGTGAACGAGGCGCTCACGGCCCGTCTGGCGGTTATCGAGCGCGCCCTCGCCGACATGGACCGCGCCCTGCGCGACTTGCAGCAGCCGAAGATCGATTAGGGCTTCTTACGCTCCAACCAGGCCGCGCGCCCGGCGCGGTCGCGGCGCACGGCCCAACGAATCGTCAGCACCACGAGCACCACGAGGGCGAGGACGAAGACCGAAAAGACGGCAGTGAACACACCTCGCAGGCTAGGACCTGTCACAAGGGTGCGCAAGAGTTGCTCCATGACAACACTGCTCGACTCCTCTCCGCGTAGCGTGGTCGACGCACTGCGCGGTGACCGAACCCGACGACCGCGCAACGACACGACGGTGAGCGCCGGACTGCGCGCCACCTTGGACGATGGCCTTTACGACCTCATTGGTGCGACGCAACTGACGACGCCCGTGGTGGTACGTCCCTCGTCGCTGCACCTTCGCCCGAAGACCTCAGAGTTTTCGACGTCGAGTCACGGTCGGTTGCGCGGTGTCCTCATCAGTCAAATTCTTCGACTCATGAGCGTCGGCGTCGTCATCGATCACGCCTTCGACGATGCGGTGCTGGCGTGGCGCAGCGAAGTCGACACCTCGGAACTGCTGGAACAGCTCGACCGACTGGACGACGACGAGCGGGCGCGTTTGGCCACGGACCTCGGCGCCCACCGCGTGGCGCTCGCGCGAGCGCTCGGGACGATCCCGGCCGGTTGGCTCCCTCGAAGTGGCGTGCGAGCGAGCCAACGATTAGCGGGGGGCAGCGTGGTACTGCGTGACGTGGTCGACCTCATGATCGGATCGACCACCAGTGACACCGCCTCGGTCGCCCTCTTCGACGTCACGACCTCACCCCTCGGCGAGGCGGCGGAACGCACCATGCGGTTCCACGCGCTCGTGCAGACTCTGCGGACTTCCACCATGCCGCTGCGCACGTGCACGTTCTCGACGGCGACGGGTGAACTGTGGATGCGTGACGTTGACTACGAACTGCTCTCGCGAAGTGTCGACGACGTGCTCGAGGCCGTGGCCTCACTGTGGCCACCAACGTGACCACGCTGCACCACCGTCGCCTCACCAGTGAACAGTTGCACGACCTCGTGCACAGTGCCCCCGGCGGCCCCGTCCAGCTCACCGATGATCACCGCAAATCCCTTACCTCGCGGTTTCGCGGTGTCGCCTCACCGGGACATCGTCGGCTGGACGCCTGGTCCGTGGAGCAGGCGGGGCGAGGGGCGTCGACGTTTCGTTGGTCGCCCGCGACGTCGCGCCGGGTGCTCGGTAACGGCGCCCTGCGACGAATGAAAGGCCAGCGTTCGCTCTCGATCATTGACGCCGTGCGCGATGAGCTAGCGGACCAGTTGCTGCGCGCCGCCTCCGGCTACGCCCGAGGGGGATCACTGGCCTACTGGCTGGCCTCGTCACCCCATCCGGTACTGGGACTCGTCACCGCCGAGGCCGTCACCTGGGCGACGCAACTTCACGAGATCGCTCAAGCCCTGCCCCTGCCCTGCACCGTCGCCACCGCGGACGCCTACTACGACGTCGCGACGGCCCGGACGACCCTTCGCGCCCGTCGAGACCTCCTGCTCACTCAGGGCGACGAGCGGATCGTCGTGCGGGTGCGCGCCGGGACGCCCGGCAAGAGTGCCGGACCGGGACTGCGCGCTGACCTCACCATCGAGACGCTGGCTCACCACGACGGCATCGCGCCGGCCCGGTTCATTGGCCTCTGGCCCGAAGCGGGAGTCTGTCTCAGCGTTGACGGCACCATGGATGACCTGCGGTCCGGAGCTCGTGCTTTAGTGCGAACGGCCGTCGCCCAACAGCGTCAGCGCACGTTGCTGGCGGCCTAGGCCGGGGTAGTTGGTCGTTCCTAGTAGCGTGGTGTGGCCATGCCTATCCGTACTTCGCTTCGAAACATCGCCATTATCGCCCACGTCGACCACGGTAAAACGACCTTGGTCGACAAAATGCTGCGCCAAACCGGCTCGTTCACGGCCCACGAGGAGTTGACCGACCGGGTCATGGACTCGGGCGACCTCGAGCGCGAAAAGGGCATCACCATCCTCGCGAAGAACACCGCGGTCAAGTGGCACGACCTCACCATCAACATCATTGACACCCCCGGTCACGCCGACTTCGGTGGCGAAGTGGAGCGCGGCCTGGCCATGGTCGACGCCGTCATCTTGCTGGTGGACGCCGCCGAAGGGCCCTTGCCCCAGACTCGTTTCGTGCTGCGAAAGACCCTCGAGAAGCGCCTTCCCGTGGTGCTGGTCATCAATAAGGTCGACCGGCCCGACGCGCGCATCAAAGAGGTCGTCGAAGAGGTCGAAAATCTCTTCCTCGACCTCGACGCCGACGAGCACCAGATCTCCTTTCCCATTCTCTACGCGAGCGCCCGTCAGGGTTGGGCGTCGCTCGACGTCAACGACACCTCGGGTGACTTGACGCCACTCTTCCAGACCATTGCCGACTACGTCCCAGCGCCCGAGTACGAAGAGGGTCACGGTCTCCAAGCGCTCGTCTGCAACCTGGACGCGTCGCCCTACCTCGGTCGACTGGCGCTCTGTCGCGTCATCAACGGCAACCTCGAGCGCGGACAACGCGTGGCGTGGTGTCGCATCGACGGCACGATCGAACACGCCAAAATCACCGAACTATTCATCACCGAAGCCCTCGAGCGAATGCCGGCCCAATCGGCCGGACCGGGCGACATCGTCGCGGTGGCCGGGTTCGAAGACATCACCATTGGCGAGACCTTGGCCGACCCCGACAACCCCATTGCCCTGGAGCCACTGCACGTCGACGAGCCGAGTCTTTCGATGACTATCGGGATCAACACGTCCCCTCTGGCCGGCACGGAAGGAAAACTGCTCACCGCTCGCATGGTGAAGGACCGCCTCGACCGCGAACTCGTGGGTAACGTCGCGCTGCGCGTGCTCAATACCGAGCGTCCCGACGCCTGGGAAGTGCAGGGTCGTGGCGAACTCCAACTCGCCGTCCTGATCGAGACCATGCGACGTGAGGGATTCGAACTGACCGTGGGCAAGCCCCAGGTCGTTACTCGTGTCGTGGACGGCAAAGTCCACGAGCCCGTCGAGCACGTCACCATTGACGTACCCGAAGAGTTCGTGGGCAACGTGACCACGTTGCTCGCGACGCGCAAAGGTTCGATGACCGACATGGTGAATCACGGCACCGGATGGGTACGTCTCGAGTGGCGTATGCCGGCGCGGGGCCTGGTGGGCATTCGAACGGAGTTCATGACCGAGACCAGGGGTGCGGGCATCATGCACTCCAACTTCGACGGTTACGCGGCGTGGTTCGGCGACATTCGACTGCGCCAGAACGGTGTGCTCGTCGCCGACCGACGCGGCGATACGACGGGCAACGCGTTGCTCGATCTCGAACAGCGCGGCGTGCTCTTCGTGGGTCCGGGGGTTGAGGTGTACGAAGGCATGATCGTGGGCGAAAATGCGCGCTCGGACGAGATGAACGTCAATCCCACCAAGGAAAAGAAACTGACCAACATGCGCGCGTCCGGCTCCGACAACACCGAACGCATCGCGCCCCCCACGATCTTCTCGCTCGAACAGGCGCTGGAGTTCATCGCCGACGACGAAGCCGTCGAAGTCACCCCGAAGTCGGTTCGGCTACGAAAAGCCGTCCTCGACGTCGCGGCCCGTCACCGTCTCCACAAGAAAAAGTAAAACGCCGTCAACTAGAATCGTTGACGGAGGGATGACAGAGCGGCCGAATGTACCGGTCTTGAAAACCGGCGTGGGCTTGCCCACCGTGGGTTCAAATCCCACTCCCTCCGCGGAGACCGACCACGAAACCACTGTGCCATGGCGTCGACGACCGTGCGTTCGTCGACGTCGCGCAGCGCGATCTGCGCGAAGATCCTCGCGCGAACGGTACTGTTCACCTCGTGGACGACACCGAGCTCTTGGCGAGACTGCTCGGTGGCGACGAACAGGCGTTCACCGAACTGGTGGAGCGTTACCACTCGACCCTGGTGAAAATTGCTCGCTACTACGTCGGTTCGAGCGCCAGTGCCCAGGACGTCGCCCAAGAGACCTGGATCGCCGTCATGCGTGGCGTGGAGCACTTCGAAGGTCGAAGTTCGTTCAAAACGTGGCTGCTTCGAATCTGCGTGAACCGCGCGCGAACCCTCGGCGTCAAGGAACACCGCTCGATCCCCGTGGACACCAACGAGTCCGGACCGAGCGTTTCGGCGCACCGGTTCGATCAGGGGGGCCTCTGGAGCGAACCACCCGTACCCTTCACCGACGCCGTCGACGCACGGATCGATCGCAGTCACCTCGTGGCCGAGGTGCACGGCGCCATCCGGTCGCTCGGTGAACCCCAACGCGCGGTCGTAACGCTTCGTGACGTCGAGGGACTAACAACGCAGGAGGTCGCCGAACTGCTGACGCTCAGTGAGGCCAACGTGCGGGTGATTTTGCACCGAGGACGCGCTCGAGTCAGGAGCATCGTCGAAGAGGCGGCGAAGGGAACGAAACCATGAAGCTGATGCCTTCAGCACTGGTGTGCCGCGACGCCGTCGAACTGGTCAACGACTATCTCGACCACACGCTGTCGCGAGGCGACCGGCGACGCCTGGAAAAGCACCTCGCGCGCTGCGACGCCTGCCACGCCTACCTCGACCAGATGCGCGCGATCATCGCCGCCGGTGGCACCGTGTCGCCCGACGACCTTGCGCCCGAGACGGTCGAAGGTCTGGTGCAACTCTTTCGTCGCTTCCACTCTGATAGTTGAAAGGTCGTCGCCATGACGTCACCCCCCAGTGCTCCACTGACCGTCTACGGCGCCAGTTGGTGTCCCGACTGTCGGCGCGCGAAGCAGTTCCTCGCGTCGCACCGCATCCCCTACGAGTGGGTTGACCTCGAAGAGTTCCCCGAGAAGACCGCCGACGTCGAAGCGCTCCACGGCGGCAAACGAATTATTCCGACCATCATCTTTCCCGACGGAACTTTCCTCGCCGAACCGTCCAACGACGAATTGGCCGACCGAATCGGTCTGTCCCGGGTGGCCGCCAGTCGCGAGTACGACATCGTGATCGTGGGCGGCGGTCCTACGGGCCTCACCACGGCGATTTACGGCGCGCGTGAAAACGCGAGCGTCTTGATCGTGGAGAAGAGCGCGTCGGGGGGTCAGGCCGGCGTCACCGAACGATTCGACAACTACCCCGGATTCCCCGACGGCGTCGGCGGGGCCGAACTGGCCGAACGAATGACCCGCCAGGCGCAGCGCTACGGCGTCGAGATCCTCGAGGCGGTGGGGGCGACGGCCATCACGCGCGAGGGCGCTCTGCTGCGCGTCGATCTCTCGACCGGTGACGCCGTGCGGGCTCGCGTCGTGCTGGTGGCCTCGGGTTCGACGTATCGCCGCACCGACGCCGAAGGCGAGGCCGATCTCATTGGAGCGGGCGTTCACTTCTGCGCAACGTGCGACGGACCGTTCTACAAGGGCGCGAAGGACCTGACGGTGATCGGTGGTGGTAACAGCGGTCTCGAGGAGGGACTCTTTCTCACCCAGTTCGCCGAGCACGTGACGGTGGTGCAGGCAATGGCCACTCTTTCCGCCTCGAAATTGCTCCAAGACAAGGTGGTCAACCACCAGAAGATGTCGGTGAAGTTGGACACGTCGGTGACTTCCTTCAACGCCAACGAGACCGGGAAACTAGCGTCGATCACCTTGTCGGTCAACGGCGTGGAAGAGATCCACGAAACGGCCGGCGCATTCGTCTTCATTGGTCTCGACCCCAACACGAGTTTTCTCGACCACGACATTGAGGTTGACGGGCGCGGCTTCATCGTGACCGACCCCATGTTTCGCACCAGCGTCGACGGCATCTTCGCCGCCGGCGATGTCCGTTCCGGCTCGACGAAACAGATCGCCTCGGCCGTGGGCGAAGGCGCGGCCGTGGCCCTGCAGATTCGTTACTATCTCGACGCGCTGAGCGAACGAGTACGCGCGTAACTCGACAATCAATCAAGTTTTCCGCACCGCCGCGCCGACCGGCCACGAGCGCGCATTCGCAAATGTGCGACAATCGTCGCTCATTTTTCTGACCAACTGTTCCGATACGTGACCTACGTCATCGCATTCACAGTAGATACTCAAGGATTATCTGCGCGGGTGACTAGTAAAGTTGGAGGTACGACCGGCGCACATCGGTTGCGCGGTGGTTGTCGGCAAACGTCTTTCAACTCAATGCATTGGTGAAAGGTGTCGTCATGTCTCGCGAAATCTTTGACACGTCCGATATGGGTGAGTTCTTTTGGAACTCCACCGATCTGATGTCAATCCTGGACGAGGTTGGTAACTGGCGGGTCGTGAACTCCGCGTGGCCGAACTCCATGGGCTGGACGCTCGCCGATCTGCAGGGTAAACCCTTCACGGAACTTATTCACCCCGACGACATCGAACCAACCATGCAGAAATTCAGTTACTTAATGAGTGCGCCCGAAGCGTCGATCGTGGGATTTCGCAACCGTCAACGGCGACGCGATGGAGAGTACCGATGGATTGAGTGGAGTAGTCAAGGGCGAAACGGGGCCGTCTTCTCCGCCGGCCGCGACATCACCGATCAAGTGGAAGGTCAGACGCAACTGGCCGAGAGCCTAGAAACGACCCGGGCCATTCTCGACGCCGTCGCCGACTCGATCATCACCGTGGACGAACACTTCACGGTGCTGAACGTCAGTCCCGGCACCGACCGCATCTACGGCGCATCGATGACCGACCGCCGTGGTCGCCCGTCGCTCGACATCGTCCACCCCGACGACCGCGAGCACGTCACCCTGGCGCTGCACGAGCTCTTCACCGGCCACAGTGGGGCCATCACGAACTACCGCTTCCGCGCTCGGCGAGCCGACGGCGTCATGCTCAACATCGAAACTCGAGGGCGCCTCATTCGTGACGAACGGGGTTTGGCGCCACGCGCGGTGCTCGTCTCACGCGACGTGACCGAAACGGTGGCCAACGAAATGGTGCTCCAGGAGGCCAAGGAGGCGGCCGAACGAGCCAACTTCGCCAAGAGCGAATTCATGTCCCGGATGAGTCACGAACTGCGCACGCCGCTTAATTCAGTCCTCGGCTTCGCCCAGATCCTGGAGATGGAACTCAAGTCACCCGACGAGCTCCAGATGGTGGGCTACATCCACCACTCCGGCCAGTACCTCCTCGATCTGATCAACGAGGTCCTCGACATCGCCAGGATCGAAGCTGGCCACATCACGGTGATGATCGAACCAGTGAATCTGAAGGAACTGCAGAGCGAGTGCATCGAAATCGTCAAGCCTTTGGCCGACGAGCACGAGATCTCCATCGTCTTGCAAACGAGCGTGGACTACCACGTGCTGGCCGACCAGCAACGGCTGAAGCAGGTGCTCCTCAACCTGTTGTCCAACGCCATCAAGTACAACGCGCCAAAGGGAGCGGTGACCGTCTCCAGCGCGCGACGCAACGGTCGGGTTCGCTTCTCCGTGGCCGACACCGGTCCGGGCATCACGCCGGCCCTTCGTTCGCGGCTGTTCACGCCGTTCGACCGGCTCGACGCTGAATCAACCGGGGTGGAGGGGACTGGCCTAGGCCTCGCCCTCTCCAAAGGCTTGGTCGAGGCGATTGGCGGTACCCTCGGCGTCGACAGCACCGTGGGCATTGGCTCAACCTTCTGGGTTGAACTGCCCATCGCCGAATTCACGAAGTTGCTGCCCTTGGGTGACGCACCCGACCGGCGCTGTGCGGAACTCGAAGAGGCCGTGGCGACGGTGCTCTACATCGAAGACGATCTCGCCAACGTGCAACTCGTCGAGCGGCTCTTGCTGCAGCGACCCCACATCCGCCTCCTCACCTCGTTACAAGGTGGTCTGGGCATTGAACTGGCGCAACAGCACCAGCCCGAACTCATTTTGCTCGACGTGCACTTGGCCGACGTCCATGGCTTTGACGTGCTCCAGCATCTGCGTGAAGACTCGCGCACCATTGACATCCCCGTCGTCGTACTCTCGGCCGACGCGACCGCGTGGCAGCGGCGGCGATTCCGCAACGCCGGCGTCTACGACTATCTCTCGAAGCCGCTCGACCTCCAAGAACTCCTCGACGTCATTGATCAGCACTTGGGCGCCCAGACGGTGGACGCTCAGATGCGCAGCACCATCGAACGGGCCTCGCTGAAGCACTAGGCATTCGGGGCACTCCTAGGACCGGATGCGGTTGCGAATTCCCTTGATCCAGTCCGCGGCGACCTTGCGTGCCTCGACCACCTCTTCGCGCCGATCATTCGCCTCGTCACCCGTCACCGGATACGAGCCGAGGAACTTCACCCGCGTGAGATGGGCCTGCAAGTCGGCCAGACAGTCGGCGACGACGTCGTCGGCGACGTGACCTTCGAACTCAATAACGAAGCAGTACTCACCGAGGCCCCGTTTGGTCGGGCGACTTTCGAGCTTGGTGAGGTTGATATCGCGCGCGGCGAATCGACCGAGTATGCCGTAGAGCGATCCCGGCCGGTCGGCGTCTTGGAAACAGACAATGGTGGTGCGGTCGTGACCGGTGGGTGAGGCGACGTCGTCTCGTCCGACCACCACGAATCGCGTGGCGTTGTCAGCGTGGTCCTCTATATCGCTCGCCAACGTGCGAAGGCCAAAGAGGGTGCCCGCCAAGGTCGAGGCAACGGCACCCCAGGGCTCGTGGGAGGCGGCCACCTCTCGAGCGGCCTGCGAGGTCGAGGTGGTCTGATCGACCGAGACGGACAAGGTACGCAGAAAGTTCCGGCATTGGGCCAGGGCGTGTACGTAACTGCGCACGCTGGTGAGATCCTCCAGGGCCACGCCTGGTCGCGCCAGGAGGTGCAGCCTGATGGGTAGGACGATCTCGCGTTCGATGAACAACTCGTGGTCAAAGACCAATCCGTCGATCGTCGCCGACACGGTCCCCTCGATGGCGTTCTCCAAGGGAAGCACGCCCTGGTCCAAGGTGGCGTCAGCGACGGCGGCCAGGAGATCAGCGATCGAATCGCAGGCAACGGTGACCACGTCGTCCATCGTCGAGACGGCCTCGTGCGAGTAGGAGCCTTCCGGGCCTAGATAGCCGACGCGTAGTTGAGCCATTAAGGGATTCTACTTTCGCCGTCACGCGGGGCCCGGTGACACGAATTGGGAAAGGTCGTTTGAGTGCATACGATAGACAGGGATCAAAATCGAAAGGCCGTGCAATGGGGCACCCAATGTTCAACTACAACGCCGAATTGACCAACGAGGTCTTCGCCTACTGCCGCGAACGTCTTTCCATGGACCCCGTGCCACTCGACTTCGGAAGTCTGCACGCCATGGCGCCGGGCGACATGAAGGGTTTCATCACCTCCGGGGGCCGCAACGCCGACGAGATACTCAATTTCTTCCGCGACGAGTTGGCTCCGGCGGTGGTGTCCATCGACTCACCAGGTTTTCTCGCCTTCATTCCCAACGCGCCCACCAAGAACTCCCTGCTCTTCGACATGGTGGTCGCCTGTTCGGGGTTGAACGGTACCAGTTGGCTCGAGTCGAGTGGCGTGGTCATGGCCGAGAATCTCGCGCTGGCCTTCATCGCCCAGCTGGCCGGGATGCCGGACGGTTCCGGGGGCGCCTTCGTGTCGGGGGGTTCGCTCGGCAATCTCTCGAGCCTGACGGTCGGTCGCGACGTCGGACGGGTCAAGCACCCCGAGCTCGCCGCTCACGAAGTGCGCTTCGCTATCTCCTCGGACGCCCACTCAAGCATTGGTAAGGCGCTGCACGTCCTGGGCATCGAGCCACTCATCGTGAACACCGACGACCACCGTTTCACGCGCGAAAGTCTGGAAGCGGCACTGGCCAACGACCAAAACCCGAGCAGCGTGGTGGGCATCGTGGCCACCTCCGGCACGACCAACGCCGGGATCGTTGACGACCTCGAGGGACTCGGCAGTTACGCGCGCGAGCACGATCTGTGGTTCCACGTGGACGGCGCCTACGGTGGCGCCGCTCTCTTTTCGCCGTCCGAACGCCACTTGCTCGCGGGACTACGCCACGCCGACAGCTTCATCGTCGATCCGCACAAGTGGCTCTTCGGACCACTCGACTGCTGCGCTCTGGTGTACCGCAATCCCACGGTGGCGCGAAAGGTGCTTGCGCAACAGGCCGGTTACCTCGACATTTTGCACACGAGCGACGACGAGCACTACGAATGGAACCCTTCGGATTTCGCCATCCACCTCTCGCGTCGGGCGCGCGGACTGCCATTTTGGTTCTCCCTGGTGACCAACGGCACCGACGCGTATGAGAGCGCCGTCCAGAGCGCGGTTGACCTCGCGCACCGTACCGAGTGCAAGATTCACGACCTCGATCACGTCGAGATGGTGCGTCCAGTAAGCCTGTCGATTGTCCTGTTCCGCCGTCTCGGTTGGTCGACCGAGCGGTACGTCGAGTGGAGTCATCAACTGTTACGCGATCAGATCGCCTTCGTCACTCCTACCAAATGGGAGGGTGAGACGGTGGCCCGCTTCGCCTTCTTGCATCCCGACACGACCGACGAACTGGTTGACCAGATCCTCGCGACCATGCGCGACTAGTGGCCCTGCAGTAACGGATCGCTCGGGTGGCGAGGTGCCTCGCCGCGCTGGGCGGCGCGACGCCAGGCAATCCCGCCCAGGGCTTCGAGCACAATGCGGTTACCCAGGTACGCGGTGATCTCGGCGTGGTCGTAGGGGGGCGAGACTTCCACGACGTCGACGCCACCCAGTGGCGTCTCCATGGCGATCCGACGGACCGCGTCGAGCAGTTGACGGCTCGTGAGACCGCCGGGTTCGGGGGTACCCGTGCCGGGGGCCGAACCGGGATCAACGACGTCCACGTCCACGGAAAGAAAGACCGAGTCGCAGTCGTCGGTCGCGATACGGATGGCTTCGTCGAGCACGTCGTCGAGACCACGACGCACGATCTCGGTCATCTCGAAGGAGCGCATGCCTTGGGCCGCCATCCAGTCCAACGTCGCTGGTTCGGGCCAGTAGCCGCGAAGTCCGATCTGAAGGAAGCGGTCGCCGCGACAGGCGCCCGACTCGATCAGTCGGCGCATGGGCGTGCCGTGTCCGTAGAGCGAACCCATCTGACTATCCCCCGTGTCGGCGTGCGCGTCGAAATGGATGACCGAGACCCGTCCCCATCCCACGTGGCGAGCGACGCCCGTGACGTCGGGCAGGGCAATCGTGTGATCGCCGCCGAGAATGATCGGAATGACCCCGGCGCCAGCCACCGTCGTCACCCGCTCCTCCAAGCGTCGAAGGGCGGTTTCGGTCTCACCCGACGGCATTTCGACGTCGCCGAGGTCCACCACGGCGAGATCGATCAGAGGGTCGACGCCGAGCGCGAGACTCGGACGCTTCCCGTCGTGGGGTAAATAATCGGTCGTGCGGATCGCTTGGGGTCCGAAACGACAGCCCGAGCGGTGCGACGTTCCGCCGTCGAAGGGCGCGCCGATGATGGCCGCACCCGCCGTCGACCACTCCTGCACGAGGTCGGGATCGGCGCCCGGCACGCCCAGAAAGGTGGCGTCGGGACCATAGAGATTGCCTAGGCGCACGACGTACCAGCCGCCACGCGAGTGGCCCTCACGAGGACTTGGCCGCGTTGTTGATGTCCGCGGTCAGTTCGTCGAAGTGATTGGTGATGATGGAGAGATGGCCCTCGCTCGGGTGATGATGCTCGGTCACGTTCGGCAATGTTCGAACTAACCACTCAGCGTGTTTGGCGGGAACCATGAGGTCCTCATCGCCGTACCAGACGGCCACGGGCACCGTGATGGAGGCCGGGTCGAATCCCCACTCGCCCATCATGGCGCGGTCGTCATCGAAGAAACCGAAGTAGCCATCCGAGAATCCTTGTCGAAGTGAATCGGCGAAGAGTTCCCGGGCTGCGTCGTCGGCCAAAGTCGCCTTGTCGGGGTCGGAAAGCAATCCGCCGAAGAGTTCAATGACGTTGTCCGACGTCGCTTGGGCCAGCGACGCTGCTTGGGCGGCGACGTAGGGCTCGTACTCCGGTCCACCGGCCATAGCGATTGCGAACTCCTCGAGGTTCTCCGGACCCATCCCCTCGGTCCAATCAATGTCGGCGCTTATTGGCACGACTCCCGCGATTGACCACGCCGCCGTGCAGCGTGGGGCGTCCAGTGCGGCACAGGCCAAGGCGTGGGGACCGCCTCCCGACCACCCCACGACGACGTAGTCCAATCGTCCCAGGGCATCGAGCACCGTGGTCGTATCAATCGCCGCGGCGGCGACGTTACGTCCTATCTGGCGCGACGAGGTGCCATAACCGGCGCGCGACATCGTAATGAGGAAGAGGTCGCCATTCTGCGCCAGTGGGGCCAGCGTGCGAACAAGCGAGGCCGAACCGGGCGTACCGTGGTGAAAGAAGACCGTTCGACCCTCGGGCTCGCCGAGCGTCGCCACCTGGAGTTTTCTACCGTCCGTCGCGGTTACCACCAGCTCTTCGTACTTCATAGCGCTCCGATCACTTTCTCCGCACTTACCCTACGCTGGAAGCATGTCAAGCACACGCTGTATATCGGTCAGCCGAGTCATCGCGGCTCCGCCGTCAACCATCTTTAATCTGCTCGCTTCTCCCGCCCAACACGTGCTGCTCGACGGCACGAACTCGGTGACGGGCGTGCGCCGGGGACCAGAGCGTTTGGCGCTTGGTTCAAAGTTCTCCATGGACATGAAAATCGGACTGGGTTATCACACCACCAATCGCGTGGTCGTCTTCGAAGAGAACAAGAGCATCGCGTGGCACCACTTCGCGCAGTTCGTCTGGCGCTACGACTTGGACGAGGTCGACGGCGGTACCAAGGTCACGGAGTCGTTTAACTACGACAAGCCGTGGGCCTTTCTCATCACCTCCGCCGGATTCCCGCAGCGCAATCGTCTGGGTATGGAGGCAACGTTGCAGCGACTGGACGCCTCGGTTACGGCGTAAGCGAAAGCACTGCCCCGGTGTTCAAGAGCTCCACCCAGGTCTGTCCCGGCATGAGGGCGACCGGCGCCCCCTTCGCTGTCTTGTAGACCACGACGTCGCCCTTGGACGGTCCCCTCGACCACGTGCCGACCGTCTCTTTGCCGTCGACGAAGAAGGCGGCCGTCCCCGAGCCCTGCAAGTTGGCGTAGGAGGCCTCGGTTCCGATGCCGTTGACGTAATCGCAGTACATCACCACGACGTTTTTGGGCGATTCGCGCACACCGGTGCCGGTGATGTCGGCGCTACCAAAGAGCGTGCGGTCCCACGACGCACTCGTGGCGTCCCAGGTCCAGGTCACGCCGTACATGCTCGGGAAGGGCACGAGGAACCGGGCCATGGGGCGACCGGAAAACCTTTGGGGTTTCGTGAGATACGTGAAGAGTTCGGGCGGGGGTACCGGCGCGCCACCGAAGGCAAACAACTTGGGGGCAATGGCGAAGAGGTTGTGCGGCGCGAAGCGGGTGGGATCACGGAACATCGCCGCGCCCGCGGTCGACTCGTCTCTCAAATTCAGGGCTCGGTCGGTGGAGATGCTGGCCACGGCGTAGGCAGCGCCGCCCGAGTAGGCGAAAATTCCGCCGAGTGGCCACACCACCTGGGTGTCGGTGGGGCGAACTGACCGGACCGGACCGACTTTTAAGGGCGCGTGGGAGTTAAAGACCGCCGCCAGTCGCGTGATCCCGCCGTTCACGATCTCCTCGTACACCACGTCCGCCTGATCGATGCCCCACTGCGGCAACGCATCGGGCGTGTTCTCGATCTTGACGGTCAGGGCCGGTCGCTTTCGCGATTGGGCGGTGGGGTCCGCCAGTCCCGTCAGGGGAGCGGTGGGCAACGTCGGCGCCGTGGTGGTGGTGGTCGTGTTGGCCAACGTCGTCGTGGCGGCGTTCGGGGACTTGTGGAAGTGGACGACTACGAGGACCGCAATCGCCACCAAGAGCAGCACGACAACGCCAACAAGGAACTTTCGCATCACTCAAACCTAGTGAAGAAAACGACCTCTACGATTCGTCCTCGCTCGTCAATCGCTTGTAAATCACGGTGTGGGGAAGATTGGTCTCCGGACTCACGTGTTCGGAAGCTTCGACGCAACGCCATCCCACGTTTTGATAAAAACCGAGCGCGGTGTCGCGGCCGTTCGCCCACACCTGCTCGATGCCCCGGTCCCGCAGATCATTTTCGGCGAACTGAAGGACCAGTGCGCCGTAACCGCGACCTTGGACGTCCAGGTCCGTCGCCATGTAACGAAGTTGGTACGTGGCGAGGGAAGGATTCATCGGCGGAGCCGAGGGGAAGAAGGAGGCGCTCACCACCAGTCGCTCGCCGAGGAATCCTCCGTAGTGCAGTGACGTGGGCTCGTCATCACGAACATCGGGGTGATACAACGTCGGATCGTCGTTGCGCAACACTCGTTGGCGAAGCCCGTCCAATTGGCGTGCCCCGACACGCTCAATGCGCAGGCGCTCAGTCAAGCGAGCGCACCAAGGTCGCCAACGTGAGCGAGGGGTCGCGGTCCATGGTGAACGTCTCACCGGTCGGTCGGAAGCCGACCCTTTCGTAGAAGGCGCGAGCTCGCGCCACGACCAAGGTCACGTGGAGGTACAACTCGTCGACTCCCTCGTCGCGCGCCCAGTGGCAGACCGTCTCGACCAGATTCGACGCCGTCTCGGTCCCGCGTGCGCGAGGCGTGACGTACATCCCGTAGAGCCAGCGAGTCCCCGGGCGACTATCGTTCTGGCCGCCCGAGACCATACCCACCACTGCCCCGTCGCGCTCAGCGAGGTAGAACAATCGATTGGTCGCCGCGTACATCCATTGCTCGTCGCTCCACTGACTACATTCCCAGAAGGTCGATCCATACGCCTCGGGCGTATCGGCGAGCGCCTCGAGTCGAATCGCGCGCAGTTCGCGCCAGTCGCCCAAGGCGCAGCGACGGATGGTCAGCGTCGTGTCACTCATTGGTCATGTGTTGGGCGACAATGCGCTCGGCCCATGATCCCTTCGCCAAATTGTCGCGCACCGCGTCGTGATCAATCGCGCGACGGTTCTGCGAGAGTTTGGCCTTACCTTCAATGGCCCGCACCTCAATCTCGATACCCACGATGGCTCGCACTTGTTGGGCCACGTACTCACTCGGTGCGTCGTCCAGTGTCCACTGGGGCGAGCGAGTCGCCTCGAACTGTTCGGTGACCAACCGCACTTGGCGCAATAACCATTCGGGCTCGTCGTGGACAATGATGCGCCCGCGCACTTCCGCCGCGACGTAGTTCCACGTCGGAACAGTGCCGGGATCCTCCAATCGGCTCGGGTAGTTGGTGGGCGAGACGTAGGCACTCGCCGAGAGAAAGAGTGCGAGCACCTCCGACTTCTCGCTGAGCGAACGCCACCAGGAGTTGGCCCTGGCGACGTGGCTCAGTATCGTGCGTCGGTCGTCGCTCACGATCACGGGTACGAACACGCTTTGTAGTCCATCGGGCGTCGCGATCACCAGCATTCCGGCCCCGGACTCTCGAACAATTGCCCAGGCCGCTTCTTCGTCGACGGAATGCTTCGCCGGAACGTACACGTCACCACTCTTTCACAGCGCGTCGGACGCGACCGCTACCGACTACGGGCCGCCGAGACTCATGCAACGTTCGAACCATCCTGACCCACCGGGCACGACAACGAAGTGGTCGCGCTGCTCTCGAACGCACCGCCTTTTCTGGACACTGATAGCGGCTCTTCGTGGTTCTTAACCGCACCATCGCGGTTCCCAAGGGCGCTACGGCTTCTAGGCGGTCAACGCATCGGCATCCAACTCGCTCGCTGCTTTTACGTTCCTTCGAGACCACGAGCATCACGATCAGGCGGACGCTTCACCAAGCGAGCGGAGTAAATGGAGTACCCGTCGATCTGGCGCACAAAGTACGTCGCGATCACCGTCGCCGCGAGCATGGGAATGGCCAACGCGAAGCCATTACTCGTCAACTCCACCACTAACACGAGACCCGCCAGCGGCGCCTGCATGCAGGCGCCGATCATTGCGGCCGCGCCGACGAGGGCAAACGCTCCAACGGGCGTCCCCGGCCACAGGTGCGACCAGACCGAACCAAGGAACGCGCCGAAGAGGGCGCCGGTCGCGAGGAACGGCGTGAAGACCCCGCCCGAGGCACCACTGGCGAGCATCAGCGAAGTCACCAGCGGTTTCAGTGCGAAGAGGACGAAGAATAAACCAAGCCCGCCAACGCCAACGAAGGCTTGGCGCGCAGCTCCTGCACCATTGCCAAAGAGTTGCGGATGCCAGTTCCCGAGTAGCCCCAGGGCCGCGAACGCCACCGGCATAGCCCAAAAGATGTGCACGCCGCGAGCGCGAAAGTGCGAGGCCCAACCAGTCAGACGCACGTAGACGACGGCCAACAGCCCGATCAATACCCCTGCGATCACGGACCACACCATCAGGGATCCACTGACCCGGTACGCGGGAATATTGGTGTAGAACGCGGTGTTTGGTAGGTAGAGCCAAGCGACGATCGTGGCGACCATGGAGGTAGCGAGCGCGGGCAAGACAATAGGAAGGGCGAAACTTCCGTAGAGAACTTCCGCGGTGAAAATCGCCCCACCGAGCGGCACGTTGTACACCGCGGCCAGACCCGCCCCGCCGCCGCAGGCGACGAGGAGTCGCCGTTGCGCACCAGAGAGATGCAGCCAGTGCGACGCCACGCTGGCCGAGGCACTGCCCATCAGCTTCGGAGCGGCCTCTCGACCGATCGAGGCACCAAGGCCGATCACCATCTCGGAGACGACTGACGTCGCCGCGCTGCGTCGAAACGAAAGATGGCCGTCCCCGTTCCACACCGCCTCTTCGACGTCGGAGTTTTCCTTTTTCAAGAATCGGCGGATGAGATACCAGGACAGGGCACCGAGCACACTGGCGACCATGAGCCAATCGAATCGCCGGCGTGACGACGCGGCGGAAACGGCGTGGGCCAGATTGCCGCCACGAAAGTCGTACGCCAGGCGCTCGAACTGAGCGAGGATCCACATGAGTAGGTCACCGAAGAGTCCGGCGGCGACGCCGGTGACCACGACGGCCAGCCAGAAGAGTGGCGTAAGTCGCGCTTCGCCCTCATCGGTGACGTTCGGTTGTTCCATGGCACCGCGTCCCGACGCGATTCGCCGCCTGAGCAGGGGCGCTGGAACCCGCTGTCGTTCGCTCTCGCGACTGCGCTTACGCACGATAACTCTCTCCGATGGGCCAACTGTGGCAATCGTACTGTGGTGAGCCACCATCACGAACCGCCTCGCGCATCGTCGATCGAACGAAAGGACGTACATTGGTCCGCTGTCGCTACCGCGGCTACTCAGTAGGCAAGCTTGGAAAAGGTCAGACGCTGCGAACCGTTCTTCTCGGATTGACGTGCATCGTCATGACTGGATGAACGAAACACCGTGGCAAGCCTGAGATCCGGGCCAAAGGATGGCGCACGACTACGAACGAGTCACATCACTCCAGATTGTCGTCCACTTACGAGAGACCTGCGCAGCTCCCTCGACCTGAAACGACCCCAGCACAGTGCGTTGTAATAACAGCGCGAGCATCGACGCTCGCGTTCACGGTTGGTGGTTAGTGCGACGTCGTCATCCACGGAGGCGGTCCCACTTCTATTCGCGCGAACGGCGACGCGACGGAGCCGAATCGGTCGTCATGCGTCGACCACGCGCGCCACGCCAGAGATATTTCGTCGGGCCTCCGAGCGACAACATTGCACCACATGAACGGCTTTTCGTCCAAGGGCTCGCCGCCCATCAGCATCGCTCGCGCGCCATCCTTGACCTCGAGCACGTACTCGTCGCGCCACGAGCCTACGTACGCCAACTGTCCAGGTACGCCGACGTGGCCGTCAGCGCACCTCGCCACCCACCGCGATGAGCACGTACTCGAAGTCGCGCTCGAGGGCGAACCAGGTACTCCCCGTGAAGGTCCAGTTGAATGACGACGAGGGCTGTGTCGTGACGAGCTTTGGACTCAGCAAGGGAGTCCCGACAAAATGAGGAAATCGTAGCGACGCGCCACGGCCGAGGCAGAGGGGAACACCGGCGCGACACTGCAGGCGTTGCAAGTGTATTTCGTGCCCTACGCAGAAATGGGGGGCGGCCATATACTGCAAAACATGGTGGCAATACTGTTTTGGATGATCATCGTGGGCTCGATGTTCGTGCTGGAACTGCACTCGAACGCATTCATTGCGGTTTTCATTGGCTTTGGCGCAGCCATCTCATTCGTCCTCGCTCTCGCGGGACTGCCCTTTACCTTCCAAGCGGCGGCGTGGCTCGCCGTGTCCGCCGTCACCTTGCTTACCCTGCGGCCGTTCGCGATTCGACGGTTCCATCACCACGCCGTAGAGATCAACATGTCTCGGCCCACCAACACGGCCATGACTGACCTGCAGGGAACGGTGGAACTTCCGGTCGGCGACGCCACGCACCCCGGGCGCGTAAAGATTCAGGGCGAGTCGTGGAAGGCCGTCACTGACTGGCCGGTGTCGTTGCCCGATGGGACCCCGGTCGTAGTGAAGAAGGCCTACGGCACGACGTTGTGGGTCGATCCGCTCTAGGGCGTTGGCACTACGTAGTAACTCCAAGCGTGGCCGGTTACGCCGACACCCCGGGCACATCGGCCATGACGCTCTTGATCGCTTGGGCGGCGCCGAGCAACGCAGCGCTCTCGGCCGGAATGATGAGCTTGGTGTTGGGACTTTCGGCGAACTTCGCCAAGGTGTCGAGCTGGAGAATGGCCACCAAGGTCGGGTCGGGCTGTTGCGCTTTGATGGCGGCGTAGACCGAGGCAATGGCCTGTGCGCGGCCTTCCGCTTCCAAGATAAGGGCTTGGCGCCGGCCTTGGGCGCGCAGAATGTCGGACTGCTGGGCGCCTTCGGCCTCTTTGATCGCGGCTTGGCGTTGGCCGTCCGCGACGTTTACGGCCGACTGTTGTTGACCTTCTGATTCGAGGATGCGGGCGCGCTTTTCTTGGTCGGCCTGTTTCTGCAGGGCCATGGCCTGGAGAATCTGCTCGGGTGGCGTGATCTCTAAGACTTCGACGCGATTGATGCGAACGCCCCACTTGTCGGTCGCCTCCTCCATCTGCGTTTGGAGCATGGTGCCAATGCGCTCGCGCTGTGAGAACGCTTCGTCCAGTGTGATGCTGCCAAAGACGGCGCGCACCGAGGTACGGGCCAAATTGTCCACGCTCACCAGGTAGTCGGAGTTGGTGAACAGCGCGAGGCGAACGTCGACGACCTGACTGAAGATGGTGGCATTCACGATGACCGCGACGTTGTCGCGCGTGATGACCTGTTGACGGTCACCCGTCCTCGGCGTCTCGCGAACGTCAACGATCTTCATCACTTCGATGAAAGGGATGATGAAGGTAAGCCCGGGATTCTTGATGTCCTTGAACTCGCCGAAGCGCGTGATCACGCCGACGAAGCCCTGCTGGACAATGCGCACGGCTTTTAGAATCATGGCCAGCACCAAGATCACGATGATGGCCGCGATGACGGCTATGACAATTCCAACCATGTCAGTCCCTTCAAGAAGGTTCCCAACGGTCCATTTCGCCGCTGATTCACCTGTTAAGCGGAGTGTACCCGACTACCTCGGCGCGCCTTCGAGCGGTGACGACGTCGCGGCGGCGAGTGGCGCGCCATTAACCGAAGGTGAAGTCGTACGCCTGCACGCCGGGCGAGAGTTTCAACACCATGGTCCCCGCCGAGGATTGCGAGGCGTTCAAGAGCGTGTAGAGCCGTGGGACGCCACGGACCTCAATGGTCCTCGGCGCCGTACCGTCACCGGCCGAGACCGTCACGGTGCCTTGGCCACCCATGACCAAGTACACGTGTCGGGCCAGGTAATTGAGTTCCAGTTTTGCCTTCGCTCCCGAAGTGGCCTCTTGTTGGGCGAACGTCCACGTTCCCGAGAGACCGAAGGTGTATGGCTGCAGGGACGATGGGAACCGGAGCTTCGTAGGGACGCCCGCCTGGGGCTGGACACTCGCGTCGAGGTACTGCAGGCGCTCCAGACCCACGTACGACTCGGGGTTGGTCTGTTGGGTGGGCGTGAGGTTCGGCACCGAGGTCGGTGGAGGAAGCTTTAACCCGGGATGGGCCTTCACCAGCAAGGCGCGGATCAGACTTTCGGACTGCGCGTAGGAGCCTTCCCCGAAATCAACGTGGCGAACCGTGCCCTGCGAGTCGACGAGGTACTCGGCCGGCCAGTACTCGTTGCCGTAAGCGTTCCACGTGCCGAGATTGTTGTCGACGGCGATCGGGTACTTGACGCCGAGTGCTTTCGCCTGGACCTTCACGTTGCTGATGATGTGCTCGAAGGCGAACTCCGGTGACTGGACGCCGACCACCACGAGGCCGTAACGCGCGTAGCGCCCGTACCACGCTTCGACGTGGGGCAACGTTCGCTGACAGTTGATGCACGAGTACGTCCAAAAGTCGACGAGCACCACTTTGCCGTGCAGTCCTTGGATCGTCAGCGGCAGGTCGTTCGGGGTGTTCAGCCACGCGGCAATGTCCGTGAAGCTCGGCGCGGGACTGCAGTTGACCAGTCCGGCCGACGAGACGGGGCACTTGGCCAGCGCGACGCTTTTCCCCGGCCTGAGGTTCTCCAGTCCGGTGCGCGTGCTTTTCGAACCTTCGAACTGATTTTGCAACGCCGTGGTGTACCCGGGAAGGTCGCGTTGCAAGAAGCTGAGCCAATTGGCTCCAATCACGACCGCCATGACGATCAAGACCACGCCGCCCGCGTGTCGAAGCGTGGGGGCCCGCTCGCGAAGATAACGAACGCGGTGCACCATTTGGTCACCGGCAAAGGCAATGACGAAGAGGGGCAGGCCGGCGCCGGCGGCGAAGGCGACGGTAATGAAGACCAACTCCAGACTGACGTGTTCGGTCGATCCGAGCACGGTGATGGAGGCCAAAATCGGTCCGGCGCACGGCGTGAAGACGAGGCCGAGCCCGAGGCCCACCACGAAGCCGCCACTCGAACGTCGCGGCTGAAAGCGGGCCAGACGGGCGAAGGGGCGTTCAAGCCACACGGCCAGTTGCGGCACCAAGTAACTGGCGCCCACCGCGACGAGCACGGTCACCCCGAGCCAGCGCAGGAACCAATAGGGAAGATGCAAGACGTTGAGAATCTCCGTCCCGACGAGCACCAGGACGCTGAAACTGACCACAATGCCGAGCACGATGGCCGTCGAACGTCGCCAGGAGTTGGGCGTGAGCTGGTTGACGTCGGGCGTCGCGACGCCGGCGGCGAAGATGATGGGCAGCACCGGAAGGATGCACGGCGAGATCCCCGCGATGAGACCCGCGATGAGGGCAATGAGTACTAGCGACACGAGCGAACGTCCTTGGACCAACGTGGTTGACGAATCGGCCCGAAACCCATGGCTCGAACCTTAAGTGTCGTCTTGGGTCCGTGGCTCATCACCAACAGTGTTTTCAGTCTCTCTCCGCGTTACAACGATCGAGCGAGGTGGTGGTCAGGCTTGAAAGTTGGTGAACTGCCAGGGATCATCGCGGTCGAGGGTTCGACCCGACCACTGGTCAAACCAGTCAGCTCGCGACGAGACCGGGTCCCAGTCAATCGGTCCCGACCACATGGTGCCGAGATACGGCGTCGCCACCGCCACCACGTCACGCCAGGGAAGTTCGTCGGGCACGCGGACGCCTTCTCGGGGCGCGCGCAGCATCCAGTCAACGGCTCCGAGTATCGACGCCGCGACTTGGACGGTCGTGGCGTTCTGGTGCGGAGCCACCGATCGCGCTTCGTCGATCGACGTCAACATCCCGGTCCACCACGATTTATAGGGATGGCCCATGAGCAGGACCCCGAGTTCGTCGCGACCGGCGACGATTTCGTCGTTCATGATGCGCTGATGCTGCGGGTAGCGATACTGATCGCCTTCGAGTTCGACGAAGCTGGCCCACGCCGCGTCACTCGGGCAGTAGGCGTAGTGCACGGTCGGCCGGTAGAGCGCGCGGTCACCGTCCCAGACCGTGAGATGATCACAAATCGTGAAGGCCTCGCCGTGACGGATCACCATGCCGACAATGAAGCCGTCGGGGACGCGACTGCGCACCAGCGTCTTGTGGGCCATCTGAGCGAGACAGATCTGATTGCGCGGACCGTCCCTGTCGTGGACGTAGGCCAAGGAGGGCAAGGTCTTTTCGTGCGTACCCCAACCCATTTCGGCCGGCGCGACGCCCTCTTCGTAAAAGCCGTCCACACTCCACGTGTTGACGAACTCCCCCACCCGGCGAGGCTGGTTGGCGATCTGGGTGTCGCGTTCGGCAATATGGATGACCTTCACGTCGAGCAACTGGGCGAGCACGTTGTACCGGCCGGCGGCTACGGCCTCACCAATCTGGTCATGACGCGCGGCGAGCAGTCCATCGCGCACGACGGCGTCGGCGATCTCCACCAGCGCCTGCTTGGTGAAATGACTCACCAGACCGGGGTTGGCGCCGTGTTCGACGACGGCCGACGGCCCCCGGTTATCGCCCCATCGCGCCAGCTGGCGTCGTAGGGCCATGTGGCGGACGTAGAGCGTGCGTTCGAGCGGCGAGGTGGTCGCAGGATCGAGGTAGGGGTCCCAGACTTCCACCGAGGTGTTCAGATAGCGAACGTTATGGTCGCGGCACCAGTCGAGTAGTTCGGTCAGGTCAATGTTCCACGCCAAATCAATGAGGAGGTCGCCTGGGCCCAAATGATCCGACAGCGTGGCGGCCAGGTTGGTCGGCGTAATCTCGAATCGTTCGTACCGCACGCCTCGCTCCATTGACGAGGTGATTCGGTCCGCGTTGTCTCGGCTCTCAATCACCGTCACGGTCGTGGGATCCAGAGAAAAGTGGTCGAGCAAGAGCGGTAAGAGACACTGCGCTACCGATCCGCATCCGAGAAGTACTACCCGAGCCGGTACGTGCAGTTCAGTCAATGAGAGCTCACTTTGTGGTCGTGCTGTGTGGCGATGTGCCGTGGCGAAGATTAGTCGCCCACGCGCAAGGGCATCGCCTGAACGTTAAATGCTGAAGTCCGCTTGCTCAGCGCGGAGCCGTTCGAGTTCGTGGACGCGTTGGAGCAAGCTGTCCACTTCCACCGGACCGGCGACGTGGCCGTGCGACGCGAGCAGTCGACCCGGTACCCCGACAATGACGCTGCCCTCGGCGACGTCACGAACCACGACGGCGTTGGCCCCGATGCGACTGTCGTGGCCGACGAGCACCGGTCCGAGGATCTTCGCGCCGGCGCCAATCATCACGCGATCACCGATCGTGGGGTGACGTTTGCCACTCGCGACGCTTCGTCCTCCGAGGGTGGCCCCGTGATACATCGTCACGTCGTCACCGACAATGGCCGTTTCGCCGATCACCACGCCCATTGCGTGATCAACGAAGAGACCTTCTCCGATGGAAGCGCCCGGATGTATGTCGACACCCGTCAGCATGCGCACGACTGACGAAAGAGATCGCGCGAGGAGCTGGTGATTGCTCTTCCACAAGGCGTGCGCGAGGTGGTAGCCCCACACCGCGTGTAGTCCCGGATAGGTGAGCATCACTTCTGCGCGACTGTGCGCCGCCGGGTCGCGCTCGAGGATCACGTCAACGTCACGGCGATACGAATGGACCATCGTCAGTCGCCCAAGCCCTCGAACAGGGGGGTCGAGAGGTAGCGCTCGCCAAAGCTGGGGATGATGACCACGATGGTTTGACCGGCATGTTCGCGCCGTTGCGCTATCTGGAGCGCGGCCCAGGTCGCCGCTCCCGATGAGATGCCTACGAGGAGGCCTTCGCGCGTGGCGAGGGACCGAGCTGTGGCGAATGCGTCAGCGTTCTCCACGCCGATGACTTCGTCAACGACCGACATGTCCATGTTCGTCGGAAGGAAACCGGCCCCGATGCCTTGGATCGGGTGCGGACCCTTGACGCCACCCGCGAGAACGGGCGACGCGGCCGGCTCGACCGCCACCACGCGCACGCTGGGCTTGCGTTCCTTCAAGAGCGCCCCCACCCCCGAGATGGTGCCGCCCGTACCGACGCCGGCCACGATGACGTCCACCGTTCCTTCGGTATCGTCCCAAATCTCTATGGCGGTCGTGGTGCGATGGATGGCCGGATTGGCCGGATTGTCGAACTGCTGCGGCATGAAGAAGCCGCCCGCGTCGGCAATCTCTTGGGCCTTGGCGATGGCCCCGCCCATCCCGTCGGGTCCGGGCGTCAACACCAACTCCGCCCCGAAGCCGCGTAGCAACATTCGTCGCTCCACGCTCATGGTCTCGGGCATCGTGAAGATGGCTCGGTACCCGCGCGCGGCACAGACCATCGCCAGAGCGATACCGGTGTTACCGCTCGTCGGCTCGACAATGGTGTCGCCGCGCGATAGCCGGCCTCGCTGCTCGGCGTCGTCGATCATGGCGACGGCGATTCGATCCTTCACGCTGCCCCCGGGATTGAAGAACTCGAGTTTTGCGAGCACGGTGGCGCCTTCGGGCGCAATGGTGTGCAGTCGTACCAAGGGGGTGCCCCCGACCAAGCGTGTAATGTCGTCGGCAATCCGCATGGGAGCCTCCTCTACGAAGGCGTTGTACCCTCACATCCACCGTACCCGTGTGCTTCCTCGTTCCCCGCGCCCCACGAATGAAGGAGACCCCGCGGGCCCCGCGCAGCGAACGAAACGCACCGTAGGATTGCGGGATGCTGGCCGACATAGTGGTCTTTGACGGAGTGGTCGAAATGGACGCGCTCGGACCGCTTGAGGTGCTTCGCCGGGCGCAAGAACTTGACGACGATTTCTCGGTTCGCGTCGTTGGCCCCGGCGACCAGCGCTCGGTGCGCGGCGCCGGCGGACTGACCTTCGCGACCGACGGCGTCTTTACGCCGGGTGAGGCCAACATCGTGATCGTCGCGGGCGGGGGATGGAGTGCGCGCTCCAAAGTGGGCGCGTGGGCCGAGTGCCAAAAGGGTGACCTTTTACATCTGCTCGCCGCGTCCTCGGCCACCTGCGCGGTGATGGCCGGTGTGTGCACCGGGACGATGCTGTGGGCGCACGCGGGGATCATTGCCGGTCGTCGGGCCAATACCCATCACGCCGCGCACGAGGAGCTGTCGGAACTTGGGGTGATTGTGGTTCCGGAGCGGGTCGTGGACGACGGTGATCTGGTGACGAGCGGCGGTGTCACGAGCGGCATCGACCTGGCGCTGTGGCTGGTCGCGCGTGAACTCAATGACCTCCTCGCCCAACACATCGCTAAGAACATTGAGTACAAATGGTTCCGGCCCAGTCGACCGCTCATTGCCTAGGGCGCGGCGACTACGGGCGGAAGTTGAAGGACCTTTCGGGGCCGCCCCGGGCGCGCCACTCGTCCTCGAGGACGGCGTAGGTCGCCTCGTCGGTCCACTCGCCCTTCACGAACTCGTTCTCGACGAAGTGTCCCTCTCGTCGCATGCCGAGACGCTCGAGCACGGCGGCGGAACGGAGATTGCGCGCGTCGACGCGAGCAGAAACCCGGTGGGCGCCGAGTCCAGAAATGGCCAACTCCACCATCATCGCCGCCGCCTCGGTGGCGTAGCCCTGCCCGACGTACGCAGGGTCAAAGACGTAGCCAATTTCGTAGTGGCGGTGGGTGACGGCGAGGTTGGCCAAACCCAGTTCGCCAATCAGCACTCTTTCCTTCGCGAGTTCCACCCCGAAGTTGATCCACGCTCCTTCGCTCGGCAGGTCCAGGACGCAACGTCGCTTTAGGTGTTCCTGAGCGCGCTGGCGGTTGAGCGGCTCTTCGTAGAGGAAACGCACCACCTCGGGATTGGAAAACAGTGCGAAGTGTCGCTCCAGGTCGTCCTGGTTGAGGGCGCGAATGATGAGTCGCTCACTACGTAGAGGAAGCATGAGTTGCATGACGCAGTCCTTAGTGCCCTGGTGATGAGGCGAGATGGGCGGCCTCGCCGACCACACTATTGAAGAAATGTGGCGTCGGACGGGCTCGTCACTCGAAATCGAACTGCCGGTTCGCACGCGAGAACCTCACGACCTCGTGGCACCGCACGCCACTCGACGCCGTCGAGTCTCTCACAGGTCTTTGAACATCGAGGTCGCCATCACTTCGTAGCCCAACGAATCGTGCGGTGAGCAAGCGACGAGATTAGGCCAATCCGAGTCGCTTTCCATGACGTTCGCGCGTCCAGGATTCGGCGGCTTCCATGGCGGCCCGACCAAGGCCCTCGCCGCGACATTCTCGGTGAATCTCGATGTTGAAAACGAACCAGGTGTCGCGCGTGCCCCCGAGAGGCCGTCCCCGCCACAAGGTGCCGACGGTCGCGTCGTCGCCAATGATGTTCATGATGAATTGGTCAGGAACCGGCGCACCGTCGGGAAAAAGTTCCGCACGTTGACGATCCGACAATTTCTCCGCCGACGCGCGCTCTTCGCCGGCCTTCACTCGTTCGGCGACGTAGTGCTCGAACATTCCGGGAAGCCACGCCGTCAGTTCGTCCTGGCTTTTTTCCTGCAGTTTGACCATTAATCGAGGCTACATCGGCACTGGACGCGACCAGGAGTGAGCACCTCGTCGGGCGAGACCGCGTCGCGCGAGTGTTAGCGTCGGCACCGTTAAAGGGGAACGGTGACACTTAGCACTTCGGCGCTGTGCGAAGCGTCGGCACTCGAACTGGCCGATCTCATGCAGTCCGGCACGGTGACCTCGGTGCAGGTCGTAGAGGCGCTCCTCGAGCGAATTCGCGAAGTGGACGCGCCGGGCAGCGAGATCGAACTGCGCAGCATCATCGCCGTCGCATCTGACGCACTGGCCGAAGCGCAGCGGCTCGACGGTGAACGAGCCGCGGGCCGAGTGCGCAGTCAACTGCACGGCGTGCCCATTCTCGTGAAGGACAACATCGAAGCGGTCGGCTTACCCGGCACGGCGGGTTCGACATCCTTGCGCGATCGACCGGTTCCCAAGGATGCACCACTCGTCACCCGACTCCGCGACGCAGGGCTCGTACTTCTCGGGGCGACCAACCTCTCCCAGTGGGCCAACATGCGATCGCCCCTCTCCACCAGCGGGTGGTCGGCGGCCGGTGGGCTCACCCTCAATCCCTACCGACTCGATCGTTGCGCCGGAGGTTCGTCGGCCGGTTCGGGTGCGGCCTTGGCCGCGCGACTCGCCCCGCTCGCCGTCGGCACCGAGACCGATGGATCGATCACCTGTCCGGCTTCGCTCAATGGCGTCGTGGGCATCAAACCGGCCGTGGGCACGGTTCCCGGTGAAGGCGTCATTCCCATATCGGCCAGCCAGGACAGCGCCGGACCGATGGCCCGCACGACCCACGACGTCGCGGCCCTCTACGAAATCTTGGCCGCGACCAGCGGCGTGCTCGACCGAGTCCGACAAGGGCCGGGTGGTGCGCGCGTCGCCGTCGCGAAGAACCTCGTTACGGGTCATCCGCCGACCGACGCCCTCTTCACTGACGCCGTTCGTGTGGCCACGCGGGCCGGCATGTCGTTCACGGAGATCGAGGTGGCCGAAGTCAACGAATCCGTCGGGGCCGACGAACTCACCGTCTTGCTCAGTGAAATGTCCGACGACCTCACGGCGTTCCTCATTCGCCGAGGCGGATCGGGACCGACGTCGCTGGCGGAGGTCATTGCCTACGAAAATGAACACGCCGCGGTCGAGTTGGCGCATTTCGGTCACGAATACTTTGACATGGCACTGGCGTCGGGCGGCCGAGCCAGTGAGGCGTATCGCGACGCACGCGCCCGCAACCTGGCCTGGGCGCTGGACGTGTGTCTCGTTCCCGCGCTGAGCGACGCCGACTGTTTCATTGCCCCAAGTTACGGCCCCGCGTGGAAAAATGACTTGGTGCTCGGGGGCAGTGGCAGCGCTCGGTGGTCGCAGATTACCCAAGGGGCGGCAATCGCCGGGTGGCCAATTGCCACCGTGCCCATGGGACTCATCGAGGGACTCCCGGTCGGCCTGGCAATGGTTGGTCGGCCCGGCAGCGAACCCACGATGTTGGCCGTGGCCGCTGGATTCGAGGATGCGCTCGGGCTGGTGGCGCGAGGCGCCCTCGAACCACAATTTTTGCGCCCCCAACGCGGGTAACGATCTCCGAGCAATAGGAGCGGTTGGGGACGAGCGACGCGCACTCGGTGCATCAGTAACACGTCTTTGCTACCTTGACGACATGTCAGCTCACCTCAAAGGACTTCGAACCCTCATTTATCCAACCTCCGACCTCGTGGCCGCGAAGGCGTGGTGGTCAACCTTCCTCGGATTTGGCCCCTACTTCGACGAACCGTACTACGTCGGGTTCAATGTGGGCGGCTATGAGCTAGGACTCCTTCCCTCCGAAGTGGACGGTGGTGCCACAACGTACTGGGGCGTCGACGACGTGGCGAGCGCCTTGAGCGAAGCGCAGACCGCCGGGGGCACCGTCGAGGTGGGGCCCGAGGACGTCGGTGACGGCATCGTCACGGCGACCTTCGTGAATCCTCTAGGCCAGTTGGTGGGTCTCATTTGCAATCCGCATTTCAGCGCGATTCATTAGCGTTCGTTCGTCCGGGCCAGGACTTCGGCGTGTTCCACGTGGAAGGTGGCGCCGTTAACCTCTGACCACTGTCGGAAGGCGTCACTCAGCGAGCTGAGTTCCTGGGTCGTGGTGAACCCGTATTCGATACCCTGGCGCCCAAACTCACTGTGCAGTATGCGATCTGCCCATAGTCCACCCCACCACGAACGTTCGTCCGGCTCCTCGAACGTCCAGGTCGCGGCGGAGGTTTCGACCAACGAAAAGCCGGCCGACGCGACCCAGGCCGCCAGGTGGCGACCCGCATCGGCGTCAGCGCCGTTGCGCGAGGTGATCTGGTGATACAGCTCCATCCATCGGTCGAGCCGGGAGTCCAACGGGAACCAGGTGAAGGCGCTGTAGTCGGCGTCGCGAACGGCGAGCAAACCGCCGGGACGAAGCACGCGTCGCATTTCACGCAGTGCCGCCACGGGATCCGTCAGATGTTGCAGCACCTGGTGGGCGTAGACCACGTCGAAACAGTCATCCTCGAACCCCAGGGCGTAGACGTCACCCACGGCGAAGGTCACATTGCCCGGGCCATTCGACCCCACGTCAGCGCGGGCCTTCTCAATCACCTCAGCCGATCGATCGATTCCGGTGACGTGGCCCGGCTCCACGATGCTCGCGAGGTCGACGGTGATAGTGCCGGGACCGCAGCCCACGTCGAGCAAGGTGTCGCCGGCACGAAGATGCGGCAAGAGAAACGATGCCGAGTTCTGCGCCGTACGCCACACGTGACTTCGCAAGACCGACTCGTGATGGCCGTGCGAATAGCGATCAGGAGTGTTGGACACGTGCAAACGCTACCCAGCCCCACGATGGCGGCAAAATCGGCGATGTACGCTGCGACCATGGACGCTGATCGGCCGGTGGTCTGCATTTTTCGCTCGACCCGCACTGACCATTCGAGTGTGGACTACCACGAGTGGTCAGAGCGCATGGACCGACTCGTCGCCACCATCCCGGGCTACATCAGCCACACCACCGTCGTCGATACCTCGACCCGGTCGGCCATCACCGTGTCCTACTTTCAAAGCTTGGAAGACCTCAACGCGTGGCGCGAGGTTCCCGGACACCGCGAGGCCCAAGCGCTGGGCCAATCGCGCTTTTACGTGGACTACGACATCGACGTTGCGCAGGTCATTCGTCGCCACGAGTGGACCGCGCCAACTCCTTAGGCCGTCTCGCGTCCGGCGCCCAATGGCCACGACGCGACGTTCGCCGGACCGACGAAACGACCAATTGCGCGCTACTTACCGCCCTAGTTCGCTACGACTGGGCCGGTGCGCCCGGTGACACCCGACGTTGCCTGTAAGTTGCGAAGGATGATGGAGTGTATTTGCGACACGTGACCGTTGCCGCCGTGCAACTCTCTTCGGGGGCCGACCCCGACGACAACCTTGCGCGCGCCACTGAACTCATTCGCCGCGCGGCCGCCCAGGGGGCGACGTACATCCAGACTCCCGAATACGTCACGTACCTAGGGCCGCACGAAGGATTTGACCAAGCGGCCGAGGCCGTGCCGGGGCCGACCACCTCGCAAATGGCGCAGGTGGCCCAAGAACTTGGCGTGACACTGCACCTCGGCAGCCTCATCGAATCCTCGCCGGTCGCCGGTAAGTACTTCAACACCAGCGTGTTGCTTCGCAGCGACGGTGGGCTCGCCGTCACGTACCGAAAGATTCATCTCTTCGACGTGGACGTACCGGGCGCCAACGTACAAAGTGAATCGAGTGTCATCACCGCCGGGGACGAACTCGTGGTCGCCACGCTGCCCGATTTCTCGCTCGGGATGACGATATGTTTCGACCTCCGATTCCCAGAACAGTACCGAGCCTTGGCCAGCGCCGGGGCCGAGCTGTTCGCCGTGCCCTCGGCGTTCAACGCGGTGACCGGAGCGGCGCACTGGGACACGTTGCTACGAGCTCGCGCCATCGAGAACCACGCCTTCGTGGTTGCGGCGGCCCAGGTGGGGACAACGAGTGAGGGCATCGCCACCCACGGCCACTCCATGATCGTCGATCCTTGGGGCGTCGTCCTCGCACGGGCCGCCACCCAGGGACCCGAAGTCGTGATGGCGACGATTGACCTCGACGAGGTGCGCCGTCGGCGCCAACAGATTGCCGTCTTGGACCTTCGCCGCACAGCGTTGTACGAGACGGACGTCCACGTCACGAAGGACTCCGCCAGCTAACCGGCGTTCCGACGCTCAGTCCCTCAATCCGTGAAGCAGAGAGCTCGCAGCCGCTGCCCACGCTCCTGCGCCAGCGCGTCAGCGGAAAGTTCCTTTCGCGAATAGAGCCACAGCAAGAGGTCTGACGCCGCGGCGCGAAGTACGGGGGCTCCCGTGACCGCGTGCGGAGTGAAACGGACAGTCCCCAGCACCACGTCTTCCTCGATGGTCCAACTGGCGTCGCTGTCACTGCACATGAGAACGAGCGGGCCCCCCAATGGTGGGCGAGGAGGGTCGGCCTGGTCGGCGACATTGGAAACCGAGAACGTCAGAAATTCGTCAATCGAGTCGGAGGCAATCTTCGGACCGACGGACACCACCCGACCAACGGCGTGTCCGACGTCCCAGTGATGGACCACCATCTCTTGCACTTGGTGGCGTGTCACGAACGCGACGTTGTGCTGCGTGGGCGCCCAGGTGTAGACCTCGTCCTTCTGATCGGCGGAGCGCAAGACCCGCACCAGCCTTGTCGCTCCCGACGAAAAGGCGTCAACCAGGTCGTCGCGATCGACGGCGGTCGGTCGCCCCGTTTCCGGGGGTGCTTGCAGCCGTTGCTCAACGATGGTGGTCCAAAACCAGTGCACTTCGATGAGATGTTGGAGCAGGTCCGCCACCGTCCATCCCGGACAATGTTCGATGTTGCGATCCAGGTGCCCGAGCGCATCCGCGGCGCACTGCGCGGCGTGCGCTTCGATGGCCGAGGCGTAGACGTCGATGTCGTAGGTCACCCCCCGAGGTTATCGACGACGTTCGGCGGTGGGCCGAAGGACGGCAGGTCGAGCCGTAGAGTCGATACTTGTGACCTGGCCCGAGGCGGAGATTTCGATCGATGCCGCCCTCGTGCGCCGCCTGGTGCACGCACAGCACCCCGACCTGGCCGGTTCGCCCCTACGCGAAGTTGCCTCAGGCTTCGACAACTCCATTTGGCGCCTCGGAACGAGTCTCATCGTCCGACTGCCCCGCCGAGCCGTGGCCGCTCAGTTGCTCGCCAACGAAATCCGGTGGTTGCCCGAACTTTCGCCTCGACTTCCGTTACCAACACCGACGCCCCTTCGAATCGGCCACGCCGACGAGGACTATCCGTGGCCTTGGTCGATTGCGCGTTGGATTGACGGGACCCCGGGCAACCTCGTCCCCTTTGACGAGGACGGCGCATGCGCCGTCGCGCTCGGCGAGTTCTTGCGGGTGCTCCATCCGGCCGCTCCCTCGGAGGCGCCTTTCAACGACTTCCGAAGCGGGCCGCTCGCTGGTCACGCACTTGCGTATTCGCAACGCCTCCTCCGGGAGAGGGTTGGGCGTACAACGACGTGCGAATGAACCTGCTCACGTACGCCCTGACACTCCTGTTCCGACGTCCTCTACCCGAAGTGCTGCGCGAACGGACCAGCCTCGTCCAACTCGACGGCCCCGGCGCCAAGTAGTTGGCTGCGGTAGTCCGCCCACATCAACGCGAGCCACTCTTCGAGGTTTTGATCTGGTAGTGCAACAAGTCGAATCATCTCATCACTCCACAGTCGCGCGAAGACGGCGGCACCACAAACTCTCGCAATCAGTTTTCTAGGAAAAAACGATAGACGTTGGTCTCGCGTCGCACGAATCCGAGTCGAGCGTAGAGTCGGTTGGCCGCTTCTCGCGATGGACGAGTCGTGAGGTCAATCGAGCGCACCTCGCGCCGCCGGGCCTCGTCGATGGCGGCCAACGTCAGCGCTTCACCGACCCCGAAGCCCCGCGCCGATTCGTCGACGACCACGTCTTCAATCCACGCCCGCAGTCCGGTGGGCAGCGGGAAAACGACCAGGGTGAGCGATCCCACGATGTTCTCCCCGTCGCGGGCAACGAAAATAGTCGATGCCTCCGAGCGGATGAGCTCATCGACTTGCGCCGACGTCAAAGGTGAGGCCGTCGTCGACAACTGGGGAAGAAGGCGATTTAATCCTTCGACGAGGTCGTCACCCGACTCCTGGACGACGCTGACTCGCACGCTCATGACTCGCCCCTCCACACGGGCACTCGAAGGTCGTCGTAAAAGACGGCACCGCCCGAGCCGTCGATGGCGTCGAATATCGGCCCCGTCCAGCGTTCGGCGCCAATCATTGGCGAGGGAAGATTGTCGCGAGCGAACCATCCCGCGTCCGTGCATTCCAGCGGATGGAGATCCATGTCGCCGCCGACGACCCGACAAAAGAAGAGGAGGGAATAGAGGGGAATCCGCGACGAGCCGAGTCGCATGCCGTCGAGAACGCCAATCAAACGTTGCACCTCCACGTGGTAGCCCGTCTCTTCACGCACTTCTTTCACCACCACTTCAGGGGCTGAGTAGCCCACGTCACACCAGCCCGTCGGATAGAGCCAGAAGCCGGAGTCGGCTCGTTGAATGAGCAGCAACTCGCCTCGATCGTTCGTCACCGCGGCGCCGACGGCAACTTTGGGTGTCTGATATCCGGCGACACCTTGGCCGACGTCCTTCATCCATTCGACGACGTAGCCCCCGCTGTCGAGGACCTCGCTCATCCCCTCGTGGGCCGCGACCTTGATGTCACCGGCGATGTTGAGGATCTCTTCAAAACGTTCTCGTTCGTACTGACTCTGGGTGAAGCCCAGGCCCGTTCGCGCAACGCCGGCGAGCGACTCGGCCCAGCGCAACAGAGTTTTTTCGGGAACGCTCTCCACCGTCAGCACGCTAGCAACGTGGTCTAGGCCAAGGTGGCGTCGAGCACTTCGTCCACGGTCCCCACGAGGCCGGTATAGAACGCGCCGAACTCGGCGTAGAGCGTGGAGGCTTCGTCGTAGCGCATCGTGTAGACGCACTCCTTTAAATCGTCAATGTGCACCCCAAAGAGCGTCACGCCCCACTCCCAGTCGTCGAGACCCGTCGAACCCGTGATGACCTGGAGGATTCGACCCTTGAATTCGCGTCCGTGCGCACCGTGTTCGCGCATGAGACGCTCACGTTCTTCGTAGGCGAGGGCGTACCAATTGTTGGTCTCGCCACGTCGCTTCGACATTGGATAGAAGCAGAAGGCCCGCTTCCCCTCCGGCGGCAACGTCGGATAGAGGCGGTCGTTAATCATCTTCTCGGGCATTCCCGCGGCGTATTCGCTCACTTCGGTCACCGACACGTAGCTCTCGGCCACGGTAAAGCCGGCCGACTGGATCTTGGACTGGAACTTGCGCAGATCCCATAGATCGTCGCCCAGGACCATAAAGCAGGTGTCAGCCTTAGCGCCCATGATGGCGGCCGTGACGACCTGGAGACCCGAGGCCACGGCGTCATCGACCGCCTTGCGTACGGCGCCGGCATCGACGTCGCGTTCCGGATGGCAAAAAAGATGAATGACGTTGAGACCGCGCGAGGGAACGAGGGGTTCGGTGGGCGACATGTTCCAATGTTACGACCTCGGTCGCCTGGTGATTCTCCGGGTAAAGCAAAAACCGTGGGGCCCGAAGGCCCCACGGTTTTGACTCGTAACGACGAGAAGAACGATTTAGTAATCGTCCATGCCACCGCCGGGCATGGCGCTGGCCTTCTCTTCGGGCTTGTCCACAATGACGCACTCGGTCGTGAGGAACAGGGCCGCAATGGAGGCCGCATTCTGCAGCGCCGAGCGCGTCACCTTGGCGGCGTCAATGACGCCGGCCTTGATGAGATCCTCGTAGTCGCCCGTTGCGGCATTCAGACCCTCGGTGGGCTTCTTCAAGTTGCGCACCTTGTCGACAATGACGCCACCTTCGAGGCCAGCGTTGACCGCGATCTGGTTCAGGGGCGCTTCCACGGCCTTGGCGACCATACGGGCACCGGTCGCCTCGTCGCCGCTCAGTTTGTCGGCCGCTTCGAGAATGCGAGCCTGGCTGCGCAGCAGGGCCACGCCACCGCCGGGCACAACGCCCTCTTCGATGGCCGCCTTCGTCGTGGACACCGCATCTTCGATGCGATGCTTCTTTTCCTTGAGCTCCACTTCCGTGGCGGCTCCGACCTTGATGACGGCAACCCCACCCGACAGCTTGGCGAGTCGCTCCTGGAGCTTTTCGCGGTCGTAGTCCGAGTCGGTGTTGTCGATCTCGGCCTTGATCTGACTGATGCGGCCCTTGATGTCCTCTTCCGAACCGGCGCCTTCGACAATGGTCGTTTCGTCCTTGGTCACCACGACCTTGCGCGCGCTGCCGAGCATCTCGACGTCGGCACTCTCGAGCTTCAGTCCGATCTCTTCGGAGATGACGGTGCCACCGGTCAGGATGGCGATGTCCTGGAGCATTGCCTTGCGACGTTCTCCGAAGCCCGGCGCCTTCACGGCCACGGACTTGAAGGTCCCGCGAATCTTGTTCACGACGAGCGTGGCGAGCGCCTCGCCCTCGATGTCCTCGGCGATGATCAACAGCGGTCGACCCGACTGCATGACCTTCTCCAGCACGGGAAGTATGTCGCGTACCGAAGTGATCTTGTTCGAGACGAGCAGGATGTAGGCGTTCTCGAGGACCGCTTCCATACGCTCGGTGTCGGTGGCGAAGTACGGCGCGATAAAGCCCTTGTCGAAGCGCATACCCTCGACGAGGTCCATCTCCATGCCGAACGACTGGCTCTCCTCGACCGTGATGACGCCGTCCTTACCGACCTTGTCGATGGCGTCGGCGATCATCGCACCGATTTCGTCGTCGGCGGCGGAAATGGAGGCCACCTGAGCAATCTGCTCTTTGGTGTCGGCCGGCTTCGCCAGGTCGTGCAGCGACGCGACGGCCGCTTCCACGGCGGTCTCAATGCCCTTCTTCAGCGACATCGGATTGGCGCCCGCGGCCACGTTCTTCAAGCCTTCGCGAACCATGGCCCAGGCCAGTACGGTCGCGGTGGTGGTGCCGTCACCGGCAACTTCGTCCGTCTTTTTGGCGACTTCCTTCACCAGTTCGGCGCCGATGCGTTCGAAGGGATCTTCGAGGTCGATGTCCTTGGCAATGGAGACGCCGTCGTTCGTAATGGTGGGAGCTCCCCACTTCTTGTCTAGGACGACATTGCGCCCTTTTGGACCGAGCGTGACGCGTACGGCGTCGGCCAGTTTGTTCATACCGCGCTCTAGTGCCCGACGGGCCTCTTCATCAAATGCGATCAGTTTCGCCACTGTGATTCCTCCTACTGCGAGACACCCTTTTGGTGCACTGCGATATTAGCAGTCTAGAGGGGTGAGTGCTAACGAAGATCAGCCGCCGGCGACGGCCGGAACCAGCGAGACCGTCTGGCCCGACACGACCACGGTGTCCAAACCGTCGAGGAACCGTACGTCCTCGTCAGCGACGAAGACGTTGACGAATCGACGAAGGGCGCCTCGGTCATCCAGCACTCGAAAGGCGATGCCGGGGAAGGCCGCGTCCACGGCCACGATGGCCTCACGAACCGTGCCGGCTTCCACTGGTACTTCACCCACGCCGCCCACGAGGGCCCGCAACTGACTGGGCAGCCTCACCGTGACGCTCATGAGGTCGCAACCAACCGGTGGAAGCGCAGCGCCTCTTCGGCCGCTTCGAGCGAAGGCGTGATGGTCGAACTCACGGTCGCTGTATCCACGATCGCGTCGAGGGTCTTCAAGCCGTGACCCGAGATAATGGCCACGATTGATTTGTCGGGGTCGATGGTGCCGCGTTGAATCATCTGGCGCAACGACGCGATGGTCACGCCGCCGGCCGTTTCGGCGAAGATACCTTCCGTTTCGGCGAGCAGACCAATGCATTCGAGGATTTCGTCGTCGAGCACCGAACCGCAGTCTCCCCCGTTTGCGCGCAGTTCGTCGAGCACGTAGGGACCGTCGGCCGGATTGCCTATGGCCAGTGATCGCGCAATCGTGTTGGGACGTTGTGGCGTCACCACCTCCGCCCCGCTCGCGAAGGCGCTGGCGATGGGCGAGCAACCGGTCGCTTGCGCGCCGAAGAGCACCGGCACCGGACCGTCGACCAATCCGAGTTCCACGAACTGTTTGAATCCCTTCGCGACTTTGGTGAACTGACTGCCCGACGCCAAGGGGACCACCACCTGGTCCGGTGTACGCCAGCCCAATTGTTCGCAGATCTCGAATGACAGGGTTTTCGAACCTTCGGCGTAATAAGGACGCAGGTTCACGTTCATGAAGGCCCAATCAGCGTGCTCGGCGACCAACTCCACGCAGAGTCGATTGACGTCGTCGTAGTTCCCTTCGACGCCCAGGACCGTCCCTCCGAAAATCGACGTCATGGCGATCTTCGACTTCTCCAGGTCCGCGGGGATGATGGTGACGCTCGGCCATCCAATGAAGGCGGCGTGCGCGGCCACTGACGTCGCCAGATTGCCGGTCGACGCGCAGGCAGCCGTCGTGAATCCAAGTCGACGGGCGCTCGACATCGCGACCGACACGACGCGGTCTTTGAAGGAACCGGTGGGATTGCGCGTGTCGTCCTTCAGCCACAGTTCGCGTACGCCGAGCACTTCGGCGAGACGAGTGGACCGGCGAAGCGGCGTCCATCCGGCCCCGAGGTCGACCGGTTCGCTGCCGGGATCAGGCAGGAGCGCCGCATAACGCCAAATTGAATTGGGTCCGCTCGCTATTGACTCGCGCGTCACGACGCCTTGCGCCGACGCCAGGTCGTACTCGACTTCAAGTGGCCCAAAACAGAACTCACACGAGTAGCGCGCCTCAGTGGGGTAAGCACTGCCGCACTCTCGACATATTAAACCTGTTGCGAAACTCATAACTCCCTTTTCATCGTTCGGCCTTTGGCACCTGGTGTGGTGAGCGGGATGCTCTAGTACCACACTGGTTGTCGCGACTTCAACGGGGCCGTCCCTCAGTCGCTCTTGATGACACAACAATTGTCGTTCCTCGCGTGGGTCCTTGTCAAGTGCAACCCGAAGAAGCGAAGGCCTAACCTCATCAGGGTGAGTAACGCCGAAGTCCCCTGGACCCTGAACCGTGAAGAGTTCGATTTAGACCGCGTCGCGGGCCTCAAAGGCGACACCACCATCGCGGTCGTGGTACCGGCGCGAAACGAATCGGCCACCGTCGGAGCCGTTCTCGACGCCGTACTCGCTAACAAATACCTGATCAACGAGCTTGTCGTCGTCAACGACAACTCGGTTGATGACACGTCGACGGTCGCTGGTCATCACGGCGCCCGGGTGATCAGGCTCGAAGGTCAAAGCGGCAAGGGTGAGGCGATGCGCGCCGGACTCGAGGCGACCACGGCCGACATCGTTGTCTTCCTCGACGCCGACGTGATGAACACGACCTCCGAGTTCGTCGCCCGACTCGTTCAGCCACTGCTCGAACGTCCGGCGATCCAACTGGTGAAGGGCTACTACGAACGACCGCTGCACAACATGCCCACGGGGGGCGGGCGCGTCAACGAGTTGGCGGCGCGACCAATCCTCTCGTTGCTCTATCCCGGTCTCGGCGAGATTCGCCAACCACTCGCTGGCGAGACTGCGGGACGTCGTAGCGCCTTCGACGCAATCACCCTCGAGAAGGCCTACGGCGTCGAGATTGCCTTACTGATTGACATAGCCCGCGAATTCGGTGTGCACAGCCTCGCGCAAGTCGATCTCGGCGTACGACGACATCGCAACCGCCCTTTGGAAGAACTGCGACCAATGTCAATGGAAGTACTTCGCGCAGCGCTCAAACGTTACGCAGTGAAACTTCCGCCGCAGGAATAATCATCCGCCCAAGTGGGCGTCGCTCCCGAGAATCACAATCACGTCGTCACTCGAAGCGCCCGCGACCGGACGTAGTCCGTTGAGAGACTGCACGGCGCGGACATTGACGTTGATTCGCGCGCAGATCTGAATCGCCGCCCACTTGAATCCGGGATTGAAGTAGACGACTGTCTTGGCTTCTCTCGGACCGTTCACCTGAGGTTGGGTGTTCCAACCTTGTGTCAGCAGATCCTGCGTGTACGAGCGCGCAAGGTTGGGCGTCGTCGTGCCATTCGCAACTTGGACGCGCACCGAAGATTTCGCCACCGTGGCGTGGTGGATGGTCGTCGTCGTACCTGAGGTCGGCAGTGTCGTTGTGACTCCAGGTGCCGCAGCGGGGCTCACGAAACGAAGCATGAGAAACGCCGCAGCAACGAAGAGTACGACGATAATCAAGACGACACTGAGCGCAGGTTGATAGTGCGAGCCCGGCGTGGTGGACCCGTGGTGTGCTTGGGACGTGTCACTCATTGGGTCTCAGCCTACATATGAAGCGCAGTCAATTTTAACTAACCTTGGACTTCCAAGCCGGTGTGGCGCAGTCTGGCAGCGCAGGCGATTTGTAATCGTCAGGTCGGGGGTTCGAATCCCTCCACCGGCTCTCCGTGGGTGTTCTATCGCGGTTGATGCGTGACATATGGGGCTGCTGAAGGTTTTGATGACAACTAGCGTCCGAGGATTGGTCTCGGAAGAAAGTTGGACATCATGGCCAAGATTTACCCCAAGGAGTTCCGCGACGATGTCGTGAGAGTCGCGCAGCGGCGATCGCCCATGCCAATTCGGTGACGCGACGACTGATATGAGATTGAGTTCGCCTCACCGTCGCAGACCCGCGTGCACTCAACTACTTAAGGAGAGTTGGAGGGCAACGAACTTAGACACCAAATACCTCTACCCGCGAATATGCAGGAGAAGACTCCCCCGAAATTGCTCCTTCACCGGCGCACTTGATCGTAACGTGATTCACCTTTAAAACCGTAAGTCTTTGGCGAAGAAAGCTTGCGACGTTGCGCGCGCGATCGCGACTCAGGGATACGTTCAACGACGTCAATCCTGTGGTTGCTGTGTATCCGTACAAGGTGACCGTCTGATATTTCCTAGACCTCACCGTGAGCGCAAGGCGAATTATCTGACCCTTGAGGGCCGCTGTCAATATGGCGGAGTTCTTGCGGAATATGCCAATTGCGCCAAATAATATTGCTGGTTTGTGGCCACTCCACTGGGCGTAGAGACTCAACGATTGGGTAATGACTATTGACTGGCCAATCGAATATGAAATTCCCGAACCATTTGCAATTGTGTTCCACCGCGTCAATTGGAATCCAGTTCGCAGCAAACCAGATTGTCCTGGTATGACTACCGATTGACCAACTATCCCAACTAGGTCGGCAACACTTCCGCTGCCACCATTTGCGTTGAAATTGATCGCCACTGTTGGCGTCACGGTCCAGTGTGCAAACAAGGTGAGAGATTGCGTGGGCGTATACGCGCCTCCGCCGAATGCGACAAACGAACCACCGTTAGCGGCCCCAAACCATCCCGCGAAGGAACTCCCAGGATTCGTCGCAGTGGGCAATATTACGGAACCGCTGCCTACTTGAAAGCTCATTGTAGGTAAGGAGTCAGACCCAGATCCTGTGGAAAACGAGATTTGATAGATGTCGGCCGCCCACATTGCGTACAAAATTCCGTTAATGCCAAACGTAAACGTAGATCCTCCGGCAAATTCAGTGCCGCTCCCGTCTGACTTTGTATTCCAATTCTCGAAGGTGTGACCTACGTTGACGTTTGTATTCAGAGAAGGGAGAAGCATGTTCGAACCCGCCGCGCCATTCATCGAAACAACCCCTCCGGCTCCTTCATTGAGAATCAGAGTTGATAGCCCCGGTGGCGTGACCGCCCACTGTGCGTACAGCGTCAACTCTGCATTAAAGGGAAACGTCTGTCCATCTGCGTAGGGCGTACCGAGACCATCCGGCTGGGTATTCCACCCCGAGAATGAATGGCCGGCGTTGACGAACGAAGGGCTCAACTGAGTGAACAGAGTGAACGGCGTTGGTGACGATGCCACCAAGTACGTGCCCACTGGATCGGACGCGGATGCGTTTTCGTAAAACGAGACAGTGTGAACAGATGTGATTGCCGCCCACTGTGCGTACAGCGTCAACTCTGCATTAAAGGGAAACGTCTGTCCATCTGCGTAGGGCGTGCCGAGACCATCCGGCTGGGTATTCCACCCCGAGAATGAATGGCCGGCGTTGACGAACGAAGGGCTCAACTGAGTGAACGGGGTGAGCGGTGTAGCGCCGCTGCCCGTCTGATAAGTACTCGTAGCGTCCGCAATTTGGGCGTTCTCCATGAACGTGACGTCATGGACAATTGGAAACGCGTGCGCAGAAGCAGGATTCATTGCAACAAGAGCAACCGCGACGATTGCTACTGACAAGGCAAGTCGAGACATAATCCGAAAAACGCGGATATTTGAAATATTCATAGTCGCATTTGGTCGGATAGAGCAGAGGGAACAGGCACTGAGAATCCTTTGACAGTAGGGATTGCACCTGGGCAGACAGATGTACGCACAACGGCTACATCTCCGATTGGTGGAATCGTGCCTCGAAGAGGATGGCCACGCCACCTTGCGT
>JANXXO010000054.1 GCA_025350565.1 Acidimicrobiaceae bacterium | reverse complement strand
GAGCGCACTTAAGTTCGCGCCTCCGTACCGACGCCGATGTCACCAATGTGCGAAGGTTCTCTCCCGTGTGAAGTTCGCCGGTATCGATGTTGCTGGCGCGCAGTTTCGACGGCATTTCACTCAGGGGGAACGCTGGTCGATTCCTTTCGAGTTCGTGACTTTGGCGCTGTGGCGGGTGGCTTCGTTCTTACGCGAAAATGGCAAGCCGGTCGACGCACGTCGTGACCGATTACGTTCTCTAGCTAACGACTCGTGGCCCAAATCTGCCCCGCGTGCTCATGGTTATGTCAGACTTCATGGGTGAATGAAGAACAGTGGTCAAAAGTCGATCAGTATCTCGTGTCGCCTCTCGTCGGATCCGACCAGTCCCTTAACCAAGCGCTTTCTAAAAGCGACGAGGCCGGACTTCCACCGATAAACGTTGCGCCCAATCAAGGCAAATTGCTCATGTTGCTGTCGGCAATGAGTGGGGCCACGCGCGTGCTAGAAATTGGCACCCTTGGTGGCTACAGCACCATTTGGCTCGCTCGATCACTACCCAGTAGCGGCACGCTCATCTCGCTGGAACTCGAGCCACACCACGCGAGCGTGGCTCGAGACAATCTCGAAGGTGCCGGAGTTGGATCACTGGTCGAAATTCGCGTCGGTCCCGCGAATGCATCACTGCGTCACATGATTGACGAGGGGACGGAACCCTTTGACTTCATCTTCATTGACGCTGACAAGGAGGGGTACCCGGAATACCTGGAACTCTCACTGCGCCTCTCTCGGGTCGGCACCGTCATCGTGGCTGACAACGTCATTAGAAATGGCGAAGTGTCCAACATCGCGAGTACCGATCCACGCGTTCTGGGCGTTCGTACCTTTCTTGAGCGCGCCTCGTCCGACAGTCGACTCAAGGGCACGGCGGTACAGACAGTAGGCAGCAAGGGCTACGACGGCTTCGCCCTCTTTGTCGTCGCGCAGTAGTCACGGCGCTCAGGGCACCGACGAATCCTCGGTTTCGGCACCGATTTGTCGGAACGACAGGTGTGTCACGAAGCGCCCAGTTGAATCTCGAAGTCCGGTTCGGTTGCTGCTTGAACCTCGTCAACGGATACGCCCGCGGCGAGCTCGCGTAAGACCAGGCCGTGCTCCTCAATGTCAAAGACCGCGAGATCGGTGATGACTCGGTGAACGCATGCCCTTCCTGTGTAGGGCAATGTGCACTCGCGAACAATTTTGAATCCGCCGTCGCGCGCTACGTGTTCCATCATGACGATGACTCGCTTCGCTCCGTGCACCAGGTCCATTGCCCCACCCATGCCTTTCACCATCTTCCCCGGTACCATCCAATTCGAAAGATCACCCCGCTCGGAAACTTGCATTGCGCCGAGCACCGCGACGTCGACGTGGCCGCCTCGAATCATGGCGAACGAACTCGCGGAGTCGAAGAATGAGGCGCCCGGCTTCACCGTGACGGTCTCTTTTCCCGCGTTAATGAGGTCGGGATCGACGTCAGCGTCCGCTGGATAGGGCCCGACGCCCAATATCCCGTTTTCCGAGTGCAGCACCACCGTGCAGTCGTCGGCTAGGAAGTTGGGCACCAAAGTGGGCATTCCGATGCCGAGGTTGACATACTGCCCGTCAAGGAGTTCGAGAGCGACGCGGGCGGCGAGTTCGTCCTTGGTGCGGGCCACTAGGAACGAACCGTTCGTCGTTCAATACGCTTTTCAACGTAGGGCGTGTGGACCACGCGTTGCACAAAAATTCCCGGCGTGTGTACACAGCGAGGATCGAGTTCGCCCGGTTCGACGAGTTCTTCCACTTCGGCAACCGTGATCCGTCCCGCCACCGCGCACAACGGATTGAAGTTTTGCGCGCTCTCTTCGTAGATCAAGTTGCCGTGACGGTCACCGACTCGTGCATGCACCAACGCAAAGTCGGTGCGAATGGCGAATTCGAGCACGTGGGCGACACCGCCAAAGACACGGATCTCTTTGGCGGGCGACGACACCACGGCCTTTCCCTCCCGGTCATAGCGCCACACCAGTCCCCCGTCAGCGACCTGCGTGCCGACGCCGGCGGGCGTGAAGAACGCGGGAATGCCTGCACCGCCCGCGCGAAGGCGCTCGGCGAGTGTTCCCTGCGGGACTAGTTCAACTTCGAGTTCACCCGCGAGATACTGTCGCTCGAACTCCTTGTTCTCACCAACGTACGAGCCGGTCGTTCGACGAATCCGCTTGGCCGCGAGCAACGTGCCGAGGCCCCAGTCGTCAACGCCGCAATTGTTGCTCACCGTTTGCAAATCCGTGACTCCACGCTGCAAGAGTGCCTCCAGCAACGCGCTGGGAATACCACATAGTCCGAACCCACCGACGGCCATCGATGACCCGTTAGCCACGTCACCCAACGCTGACTGCGCGGAGTCCACGACTTTATTCATTCGACGTTCGTCGTGTTGTCCGCGCTCCAGGATGTGCGATTGAACAGCATGGCCACAGTGTGACCGTCATTGGACGGGGTTTTTTCAAATTCTGTAACGGCGTAGGTCAGCACTTCATTGAGTGTACTGACCACGAGAATCGTGGCCAAAGTGGGTCCAGTGCGCTCACTTGGCGAAGCGCGACGTGGAGAGTTCAACCTGCGATGCCACAACCGCGGCGGCGTCGTATCGTCGAGAAGATCGAACACGCAAACACTTTCACCGCACAGCGGACGGTGCTGCTCGCACCCGACAAGTTTCGCGGCACGGCCTCCGCACGTGAGTTGGCCCTCGCGATGCGAGAGGTGGTGGAAGCGCGCGGCCTCGTCGGCGACGTCCAGCCACTGTCTGACGGGGGCGAGGGATTCGTCGATGCCTTTGTCGGCACCCGGGTGATGGTGGAAGTACCCGGCGTGCGCGGCACCCTCGTCTCGGCTCCCGTCGTCTTGGTCGCCACCGCCTCGGGGTTACTCGGGGTAATCGAGGTCGCCAGTGTCATCGGGCGCGACCTTCTTCCTCACCCCAGCGCGCACGAGGCGATCGTCGCTTCCAGTGAAGGTGTCGGCCATCTGATTCGTGCCGCAGCTGCACTCGGCGCCGCGTCGATCATGGTCGGTTGCGGTGGTTCCGCGACCTCCGATGCGGGCCTCGGGTGCTACCTCATGCTGCGCGAACTCGGTGGCCTTCCGGTGCCGGTCACGGTGGCCGCGGACGTCGCGGCGACGTTCTCCGGCGCGCGACGGTTCGCCGAACAAAAAGGTGTAGGTCCCGGCGACCTCATCCGTATTGACGAACGACTCGTTGGAGCTCGTCAGCGCTATCAAAACGAACAGGGCCTTGACGTCGAATTGGTGCCGGGAAGTGGAGCCTCCGGCGGGGTCGCCGGGGCCCTTATCGCCCTCGGCGCGCGAGTCATGGATGGCTTTGGCGCGGTCGTCAACGAAGTCGACCTGGCGTCGCGGATGGAGCGGGCGTCGCTGGTTATTACGGGCGAGGGCCGCTTGGACGCTGGGAGCCTCGAAGGAAAGGTCGTGCTCGGTGTGGCCGCGATGGCGCCCGCGGGAACCGAGGTGCTGGTGATCTGTGGGTCGGTCGACCCCGACGCCGCGGCGATTGTCCACGACCGGTTTCCCCGCGTGACCATTGGCTCCCTCGAGGACCGATTCGGGCACGCCGACGCGGTGCGTCACACGCGCGCCTGCGTGATGCGGCTGGTGGACGAGCATCTCGAAGTGTTGTTCGGCTAGAGCAGTGCCACAGAGCGGCCAATGCGGGGCCGCACTACGGTGGCCCTGGAACGGCACGACGAGGCGGAGGACGAAACTGCGGTGAGCGATGAGTTCGTGGAGAGCGTGATGGAGATCGTTCAGTCGATTCCGGCGGGTAAGGCAATGACCTACGGCGACGTGGCTGCGGCCCTGGGTTCGCGCGGGGCGCGGGCGGTCGGACTCGTGTTGTCGCGTCACGGCTCGGAGTTGCCGTGGTGGCGCGTCGTTCGAGCGGGTGGGTATCCGCCGGTAGGACACGAATCACGTGCGTTGGAGCAGTATTGGCAAGAGCGAATGCCCATGGTGCAAACCCCAAGTGGTTACCGGGTCGACATGGAGCGAGCAAAATTCCTTGCGTAAGCTCGACGCCGATACCGATCACAGACAGTGCGCTGCGGGCCACGCCCAACGAGGGGTTGCGACGCATGAATCGGATTGAATTGGAACGGAAACTGAACGACGGTCGGGATTGGGTTCTCGAGCACTTCGGCCAACTCAGCGAGGAGCAACTGCACCGCCCAGTAACGAGGAGCGAACACGACCCCGAAAATCAATGGTCGGCCCTTGATCATTTCGCGCACCTCGCGCTCATCGAAAAAAACTTCGTCGCGATGATTCGTCGTCACGTGGCGGGCGCTGCCAATCCCGTGGGACTGCTGGAGGGCGACGACGGCCAGACCCGGACGCGCGACGACATCATGAAGTTGGTCCACGCCATGACCGAAGAGTGGCAGCGTACGCACCGCGACGACACGCTGAGCGACGTCGTCGCCCTTACCGCTGACGCCCGTGGGGCCACGCTGCAACTAATGGCGCAACTCAGTGACGAACAACTCGAAGAAACGCTGCCCGCGGCTCCGTGGGCCGACGGGACCATCGGTGGTGTGCTGGGCGCCAACGCTGATCACGGTCGCACCCACTGGAAGTGGGTGGAGGAGTCCGGTCGACTCGACGCCTAAGCGGCGACGCCCTACGCTGGCCTCTCATCCAACCAATGACCGTGAGGAGTGTCGTGGTACGTCAGTCCGATGGTGACCCGAGTCCACCTAGTTGGTCACCTGGTGCGTCGACACCAGACCTACCCAGATTCGCTGAGCGTGTGTCGACAGTCGTGGAGATCTTCGAGCACGACGCCGCGCAGGTCGATGCATCCTCCGTCATACCGGCGAGCCACTTTGCGGCGATGGCCGAGGCCGGTCTCTACGGGTCGATGCTTCCCACTGCGGTCGGCGGTCTCGGCCTCCAGCGCCGCGACACGGACGGACTGGTCGAGGTGCTTTCGGCGGCCTGCCTCGCCACGACCTTCGTCTGGCTCCAGCACTTCAGACTGCAGGCCCTGATGATCGATGCCGCCACCCCGGAGCACGTTCGTTCGGCGCTTCCTCGGGTGGCGCGAGGTGAAGTGAAAGGCGGGATCAGTTTGGGGGGTTCGTTACCGGGACCGCCAAAACTGCTCGCCACCCGTACTGAAGGTGGCTGGCGGCTCAATGGCGAAGCGATGTGGGTGAGCGGGTGGGGCGTGGTCGATGTACTGGTGCTCACCGCTCGCGGGTTGGACGAGACCGTCAACACGTTCGTCATTGAGGCGAAAGAACGTCCAGGTCTTAGCGCACGCCCCTTGGTCCTTTCGGCCATGAACGCCAGCGCCACGGTCCGACTGACCTTCGATGACGTGGTGCTCGATGAGAGTTGCCACATCGGCGGCCTCCCCTACCGCCCAGCCAGTGAAGGCGTGGAAGGACTTCGCACGAATGGGTCCCTGGCCCTCGGCGTGGCCCGACGTTGCCTCGCGCTCGCCGAGAGCGAAGTTCTGCGTGAGGAACTGACCCGCTGTCGCGAGGCGTTAGACGAAGCCTCGGTGCATACGATGCCCGACGCACGGGCCCGGGCCTGCGAAGTGGCGATTCGGTCCGCTCACTACTTGGCCGTGTCGCGCGGCAGCTCGTCGGCGCTGGTCGGCGACGTCGCCGAACGATCGTCGCGCGAGGCCGCGCTCTTACTGGTCTTCGGCAGTCGACCCCGTATTAAGGATTCACTCTTGCGGCGAATGGGTCGCGATGGTGACCACGTTGGGCCGAGCGAAGGCCCTGGGGCGTCGGGTGCCGAGGACATCACCGGGACCGAGTAACCAACAATTCTTCGTCCCAGACCCAGTCGATGCCGTAGCGCTGCGAAGGAGACCCATGTTCAAAGTCGTTTTAGTGGGAGCCGATAACACCCCAACGGCCCGACGGGCCGTCGAAGAAGCCAGCCAGGTCGCAGGGAACCTTGCACATCCTCACCGCGCACGGCCACTCGCCCTTCGTCGAGAGCGACGATCGTCATGAATTTGCCCACGTCACCAAGGGCGACGATGGGGCCGCCCCGCTCCAAGAGCTCGCCTTCGTCGCCAAGAAACACGGCGTGGTGGCCGTGACCCACTTTGTCAAGCGAGACGCCGCCGACGCCCTTCTCGACAAGGCCCACGAACTGAGTGCCGACCTCGTGGTCGTCGGCAATCGAGGCATGCGCGGTGTCCAACGGGTGCTCGGCAGCGTGCCGAACTCGGTCGCGCACAAGGCCGTCTGTTCGGTCCTCATCGTGGACACCATCGACTGAGTGTCGAAGATCGTGTCCAGGCGCACGGTGGCGCCGAGGACAACTCAGCCTTTGGTGACCTGTTCGATCATCGTTGACTGGTCGATCACCATAAGTTTGGCGTGCGACTCTCTCGCCCGGTAGTGACGGATACGCAGCCACCCGATGAGGGCGGCGACGAAGCAGGCCGCCGCGCCGACCCCGAGGCCCACGCGGGCCCCGGCGAGACTCGTGATCCAACCAATGAGCGGTCCGCCAATTGGCGTAGAGCCCATGAAGGCAACCGCCCATAGCGCCATCACCCGACCTCGCATTTGCGGTTCTGTCTCCATCTGCAGCGTGGAGTTGGCCATCGAGAGAAACGAGACGCTGGCGAAGCCCACCAGGGCCAGGGCGATGAGTTCGACCCACAGTTTCGGTGAAAGTGCGGCAAAGGTCACGAACAGTCCAAAGAGCAGCGCGGCACGGACCAGTGCTCGGGTACCCGTCTTACCTTTCGAGGCGGTCCAGAGGCCACCGATTACGGCCCCGGCACCCATGGAACCCGTGACGATGCCGTAGACCTCGGAACTGCCGTGAAAGACGTGGCCGGCGACGATGGGCAGCGTGACTTGGAACTCGTAAGTGAGCATGCCAACCAGCGCCATCATGATGAGTGGATATAAGAGTTTCGGAGTCGAGGCCACGTAACGCAACCCCTCGCGAAGTTGACCCTTGGAACGCGCGGCGGGCACGCTCGGGCTCAACGTCGCCAGGTCCATGAAGAGTAACGAGGCGACGACGGCCACGAAACTGAGCGCGTTCACGGCAAAGCACCAGCCCTCGCCGAAGGAGGCGATGATGATGCCGGCCACGGCCGGGCCAATGGCGCGAGCGACGTTATTCATGGTGGAGTTGAGACTGACGGCGTTTCGTAGGTCCTTCGCCCCGACCATCTCCAGAATGAAGGACTGGCGCGAGGGGTTCTCGAACGCGTTGTTGAGACCCAGTACTACGGCGAGAATGCAGACGTCGAGATAGTTGACCACGTGCGTGAGCGACAGTGCGGCGAGGATCGCGGCCTGGAGCCCCATCGCCGCCTGCAGCACGATCATGAGTTTGCGTTTGTCAACACGGTCGGCCACCACGCCGCCGTAGGGGCCGAGCAGGAGCACCGGCAAGGTCTGGAGAGCGACGACCAGCCCGATCTTGGTGGCGGAGTGGGTCAAAGTGAACACGAGCCACGACTGCGCGGTCATCTGCATCCACGTCCCGACGAGCGAAGTGGTCTGTCCGAAAAAGTACTTGCGATAGTTGGGGTTCGAGAGCGAAGAGAACGTGCGCCGCGCCGAGCGCTTGACGTTCATTGGTCGCGCTCTCTGAGTTTCACCACGAGCGATTCGAGCACGGGAGTGGCGACCGACAACGTGCGCCGCTGCTCGTCGGTTAAACGACCTAATGCGAACATCAGGGCGTCGGTACGTTCGGTGCGTATGGTGTCGCGAAGCGCCAAGCCCTTGGCGGTGGCGCTCACGTGCATTACACGCGCATCATCGGGGTCCGTCGAACGAGCGATGAGTTCCGACGCCTCCAACTTGGCGACGATGCGCGACAACATGGTCGGATTCACGCCCTCCTCGTTCGCCAGTTCGGATAGGCGAACGGTGCCGGCGCGGGCCACCGCCATCAATATCTCTCGTTGACTCGAAGGAAGATCGGCCGCGGCGTGCGTGAGGCGAAGGCTTCGATTGAGGCGCGCGAGCGCCAGTCGAAGTTGTTCGGCCAGTTGGGCCGTGTGTTCCACGCTGGGCACCTTCGAAATATCCACTCATCCAGTCTACGGGTAGTTGCTTGCTGGCAAGCAACTACGTCCGGAACGGGGCCGAAGCGGGTTTTCGACCCCCCTACCGTGCGACGACCACCGTCTGGGCTTCGAGGCCTTGCGGGTCACGACGTTCATGAACACGTCATCTTCGTGGCCCTCGACGGGCCCGAAGTCTACGAACGGCGTCCGGTCGCGCGCTACCTCAGGGCGGGCATGATCCTCTCCGCCACGAGACGCAGGTGATCGAGATCGTGGAGGTCCAAGATCTGCAAGTACAGACGGTTCGCGCCCCCTTGCTGGAAAGCCCCGATCTTGTCGAGTACCTCTTCGACGGTGCCCGCAAGTCCGTTCGATCGAAGTTCATCCGGTTGGCGGCCAATGCTCTCGGCGCGACGATCTATCTCGGCCTCACTCTCGCCGACGCACAGGACTTGTGCGGCGGAGAAAACCAGTGATTCGGCGCGTCGACCCATTGCCTCGCAGGCCGCCGCGACCCGGACGAACTGTTCGCTGGTCTCCTCGAGACTGGCGAATGGCATATTGAACTCACTGGCGAATCGGGCCGCGAGGGTGGGCGTGCGAACCTTCCCTCCCCCGCCAATCAACAGGGGCGGATGCGGCTCTTGCACTGGCTTGGGCAACGCGGGACTGTCGGTCAGTTGGTAGTGGTGTCCTTCGTACGAATACCGTTCGCCCAACGGGGTCGTCCACAGTCCCACGAGGATTTCCAACTGCTCGGTCAGAAGATCGAATCGATCGCCGAGCTGCGGAAAGGGAATGCCGTAGGCACTGTGTTCGCCCGGAAACCAACCAGTCCCAATACCCAATTCGATCCGGCCGTTACTCATCTGGTCGATCTGGGCCACGGCAATGGCGAGTGGACCGGGCAGGCGAAAGGTGGCGGCCGTCATCAAAGTGCCCAACCGGATTGTCGCCGTCTCGCGCGCTAAGGCGCCGAGCGTAACCCAGGCGTCGGTGGGTCCGGGACGTCCACTGACCGCACCCATGTGCAGGTAATGGTCTGAACGAAAGAAGGCACTAAAGCCCAGTCGATCCGCTTCGAGCGCGACCCGTAGAATATCGTCGTAGGTCGCACCCTGTTGGGGTTCGGTGAATATCCGCAGATCCATAACCGTGTCTCCCCAGTCGCTGGTGCCCATGCTAGGCACCACGAACTGACAACCGGTTGGCGAACGTCGACGTCCCGCTCACCACGGTTCTCCATTCTTTGTCATTTTCTTACCTCGACCCAACACCGCCTTCACAATGGGCTTTCATACTGCAGTGAAGGCAGTACGGCGTGAGGAGATCACGATGGACGACGAGAGTGTGATCGCGGAACGTGCGCAAGTCCCGGGGCCGGTCGTAGCGCCCCCAGAAGTTGACGGACTCGAGAGCGACGCCGTCTCGGAGCCGCGCGCCGGGCGGTTCCCCCGACCGCGCCGCCACCTCATCCAATCGAGCGTCGCTCTGCTGCTCGTCCTCGCCATTGGCGCGCTTGGATTCGTGTTGGGCCACTTCGTCGTGAAGCCCCCTCGGGCCGTCATTGCCTCGCCGCGAATCAACTTTCCCGGTTTTTCGGACGGTGGCTTCGCCGGCTCGGGCGATGTCCCGAACTTTCCCATCAACCCGGCGTTTGGCCAGACCCTGTCACCCGCACAGGTTCGTGCCAACGCCAAGGCGGCCAAAGTCGCCGCGAAGGTGGACGCCGGACTCGTCGACATCACGTCAGCCTTCTCGTCCCAGGGTTCCACGGCGCAAGGAACCGGCATGGTGCTCACGTCCAACGGTCTCGTCCTCACGAACAACCACATCATCGCGGACGCTTCGAGCATCACCGCGCGCGACGTGGCCACGGGCACCTCGTACCACGTGATCGTGGTCGGCTACGACGTGAGCAAGGACGTCGCCCTTTTGCAACTCACCAACGCCTCCGGTCTCTCGACGGTGAAGACCGGTAACTCCGACAAGGTGGTCAAGGGTCAGTCCATCATTGGTATCGGTAACGCGGGCGGCGTGGGCGGAACTCCTAGTTACGCCGCCGGCACGGTGGCCGCGCTGCGACAGGCCATCACGGCCGGTGACCAGTCGAATCCCGCCGGCGCCGAAAAATTGACCGGCCTCATTGGGGTGAAAGCCGCCATCGTGCCCGGTGACTCGGGCGGACCTCTGGTCACCACGAAAGGACGCGTCATTGGAATGGATACCGCCGGATCGAGTTCGGGCGGCACCGGTTTCCAAGAGTTCGGCCAGACGACCACGGGCGGTGGTTACGCCATCCCCATCAATGAGGCACTCGCCATCGTTTCCTCGATTAAAAACGGTCACTCCTCGTCAACGATCCACGTCGGCGCTTCGGCCTTCCTCGGCGTAGAGTTCGCTTCCGCGTCGTCCCAGGCCGGCGCGTCCAAAGGTGTCACGTTGGTCCAGGCCATCCCCGGCGACCCGGCCGCGAAGGCCGGTCTCGTGGCCGGCGACACCATCAGGTCCATCAACGGGAACCCGGTGACGAGCGGCACGGTCCTCCAGCAGTTGCTGCTCGTCATGCGCGCCGGCGACAAAGTGACGGTGGGCTATACAACGTCCAACGGCGCGACCGCGACGGCGAGCGTGACACTGACGATCGGTCCACCCCAGTAGCCGTCTCGAGCGACGGCCGAGGTCGTGCCTAACTGAGAAGACCGGACGGGCACGACGCATAGACCGTTAGGTTGTCCCTAAACGCGACCAGGGACGGACAGCATCACCACATTCGTACAGCGACTCGACGGGGCGATGCAACGCCGCCCGGCCACGTCGTTCGTCGTGGCGGTCGCGAAGAAATACGTCGAGGACCGGGGGTCGTCGCTCGCCGCACTGCTCGCCTACTACGGAGTCCTTTCCGTCTTTCCACTGCTCCTGGTGCTCTTCACGCTGCTCGGTATTTTCTTTAGCCACGATCTCGCCCTCCAACACCGAATCATCCATTCGGCGCTGTCCCAGTTCCCGGTCATTGGCAAACAACTCGGCGGTCACAACGGGAGCGCCTCGCTTCGCCAGAAGAGCATCGTCGGTCTCGTCACCGGGTTGCTCGCGTTGGTGTGGGGTTCACTCGGCGTCACCAAAGCGGGCCAACGCGCCATGTCCGATGTCTGGAACATTCCCCAGGCCGTGCGACCTCACTTCAGGAAGCGCATGGGACGAAGTCTCGAGTTCCTCGGGGTGCTCGCACTCGACGTCGTCTTGACCACGGCGCTAGCGAGTTTCGTCACCTTCGGTGGCCGCGCCTTTTACCTGCAGGTGCTCGCCGTCGTGGCCAGTCTGGTGGTCAACGTCGCTATGTTTCTTCTGGGATTCCGCATTCTGACGCCCAAGGTGATCGCCTTTCGCAGTTTGTTGAGCGGCGCCGCGGCCGCGGCGCTCGGTTGGAGCATTCTGCAGTACATCGGGACCTGGCTTGTTGGTCACCAACTGCGTCACGCCAGCCAACTGTACGGTTACTTCGGCAGCGTGCTCGGTCTCGTGTCGTTCCTCTATCTGGCGGCCCAAATCACGTTGATCTGCGCGGAGATCAACGTCGTGAAGGCTCGCCACCTATATCCGCGAAGTCTGGTGTCGCCGCCGTTCACTCCGGCCGACGTCGCCGTACTCACCGACATCATCTTGCAAAGTCAGCGCCGGCTCGAACAGACGGTCCGAGTGGAGTTTCAAGACGGGTCCCTCCGCGAGTCACTCGCGAGTCCTGAGAGTGGCGTGCCCCAAGTGGTGGTCGACTCGCCAACGACGTCGCGCTAGCCGCGCATTGATCGAAGGAAATGAAGCGAAAACGATGTCGGGCTCGGATCCACTCGTCGCAGGCGTCTGATCTCCGTGTGGGCGCTGGATGCAGACGGGGGCCGGTTATAGTCTCCGGTTTAACCACAACACCGTTCGCGAGAGAAGTCATGTCGGGAGTATTCCAACGAACGAGCGGCGATGACGGGGCCAACCACGCTACGGCGAGGCCGGTGACTCACAATTTCCTATTACGACAGCGCTGACGTTTCCGGAGAGCGACGTGGCCACGAGCCTCGGCATGGTCTTCGGCGCGGTGGTGCGCTCGATGGGACTAGGAAAGTACATCACGGCCGGTTTCAAGGCCCTGACTGTTGTATCTATAGTTTCGTGATCCGACGGCACGGTGAATCCGAACGACCCGGTCCCACCTGGCGTCAGACCGACGAACTTTTCAACGATCCGTCCGCGATTCGAGTGATGCGGGTGTGGCTCGATGAAAAGGGCGAGCGACACTATGTTCCCGAGAGTAGAGGCAAGACGACCTAGTCGGCCCTTCGCCACGCGAATGGCTCAAGCGGCGTTGCGAGTCGAGCGAGCGGCGGCCGTAGCACTACGCAATAACTGGAAATAGTTCTGAAAGGTAATCGCGTCGGTCACGTAGCCGGCCGCTTGGAGCTCCCGGTGGTACGCGGGAAGATTAT
>JANXXO010000036.1 GCA_025350565.1 Acidimicrobiaceae bacterium | reverse complement strand
GGCCACGCCGCCACCTTCGATGGTGGCGTCAATGTCGTAGGTCTGCTGGGCGTCAATGAGGCGGAGGGGCTCCATCACCATTTGGCGGTGCGTTGCCGAAGTGAAGTAGTTGTCGAACGCGCGCTTGTTGATCGTGATGGTGCCGGTGCCCGGTCGAAGACGAACTCGCGCCACCGCTTCCTTGCGTCGTCCGGTCGTCTGCGTTAGAGGTGAGGTCACTGCAATCTCCTTAACCGCGGCGGATGGCCGAGGTGTCGAACTTCGTAGGCATTTGGGCGACGTGCGGGTGCTCGGGCCCGGCGTAGACGAAGAGTTTGCCCATCTGGGCGCGACCGAGACGGTTCTTCGGAATCATGCCCTTCACCGCGTCGTAGACCAATTTGACGGGGTCTTCGTCGAGGAGGGTCTGCCACGAGGTCGCGCGCAAACCACCGGGATAGCCGGAGTGGTGGTAGGCGAACTTCTGGGCGGCCTTATTGGCCGTGAGGACGACCTTGTCGGCATTCACGATGATGACGTTGTCACCACAGTCGACGTGGGGGGCAAAGTACACGCGGTGCTTACCGCGCAGGAGCGAGGCGGCCACGGTCGCGACACGACCCATGACGAGACCTTCGGCGTCGAGCACCAGCCAGTCGCGGGTGATCTCACTTACTTTTGGCGAAAATGTGCGCACAGAACTTCCCATAGACGTGTGTTGACGGCCCAAACCTGGGCCGGAGGACTCTTAAGTCTAGGAAACTTCAGCCATCAGGGCAAATCGCGGGCCGACATTCCTTCATCCGGTGGTTCCCAACGCCATGATGCCAGTCCCGTTTCTTGATCCCGAACCCGAAGGCACCAGTTTACGGTCGCTCGCTCGAACCTTCTCGGGCGCCGCGCGAACGTCGTACCCCTTCGTTGAGTGCGGCAATTCGCTGATCCCACGATGTAGAACGATCGCTCAACCAGGTCGAGGCGCGCTGGGCCGCTGTGGTGGTAGCGACGTACCGCACTTCTCGGCCCTCTCGTTCGGAGAGCGCCAGACCAGCCAGGTTAAGGACCTGGAGGTGTTTCACGATGGCCTGGCGCGACACACTGGCCCGCGTGGCCAGTTCCGTGGCCGTCCATCCTTCGGGGTGCTGCAACAACTGCTCGAAGAGATCGCGGCGCGTGGGGTCTGAGAGCGCAGCGAAGACGCTAGAAATGTGATCCCTCATCGAAGAGCGAGACTCGCCTGAGCTCTCACGTGGAGCGGCGACTCCGAAATAGATATATGGGTGCCCTCCGACGTTGGGGTCAGTTCGATGGTCACTCGCGACGGGGGCTCGACGAACGTGGCCCAGCGAAAGACGTAGCGCTCCTCCGGCACCACTTCTTCGGCAATGACGTAGCGGGTGACGTCGCCGTCGTTAACCCATCCTTCATCACCGGGCGACGAAGGCATCTCTCCTTCGGCGCCCAACCACGACGGATCAACAATCTGTTCCCAGGCTTCGCTCGGCGAACAGGGGAGTTCAGCTACTTTCTGCACAATGTCGGTCACGCAACCAGACTATTGCACGAGTGAGGCGCCAGCCGCTATAGTGCAACTACATGATTGCAGATAAAGCGGCGGCCAATGATTGACGTACTCCAGCGCGACCCCTCCACTCTCTCCCTCGTGCCAATGGTCCTCGAGGAGTCCGCCAAGGGCGAGCGCGCCTTTGACATCTATTCCATGTTGCTCCGACAGCGGATTATTTTCCTCGGCCAAGAGGTCGACGACCAAATCGCCAATCTCATCATCTCGCAGATGCTCTACCTGGAGGCCGTGAACCCCGACCGCGACATCAGTCTCTACATCAACTCCCCCGGCGGTCTGGCCTACGGCGGCTTCGCCATCTACGACGTCATTCAAAACGTGCGCCCGGACGTGTCGACCATCTGCGTCGGTATGGGCATGTCGGCGGCAGCCATGGTGCTGTGCGGTGGCGCGCCGGGCAAACGGCTCGCGCTACCCAGTGCTCGCATCATGATTCATCAGGGCAACGCCGGGACGCGAGGGGCACCAAGCGACATGGAGATACAACTCCGTGAGGTGATGCATCTCACGGTGCGCATGGGCGAGATCATCGCCCATCACAGCGGTCGGTCGCTCGACGAAGTGATGCACGACATCGACCGCGACTATTTCATGTCGCCCAGTGAGGCCGTCGACTACGGGATTATCGACGGCGTCATCGCTCCGCGACGCGGACTGGGCTTCGCGTTGCCCGGTCCCGCGTCACCGACGAGTATCGACCACACGTAACGCGGGTCACGCTCTACCAAATCGTGACGCGCCGCTGCGGGTCGATCCACATGGCGTCGCCCTCGCGCACGTCGAAGGTGTCGTAGAAGGGGTCGAGATTGCGAACAATCTGATTGGCTCGGAACTCGTCGGGCGAGTGGGGGTCAATCGCCAAGAGTCGTTCGACCTCCTCTTTCTTCAACTTGTCGCGCCAGTTGAGCGCCCAGGCAAAGAAGAAGCGTTGCCCCGCCGTGAGCCCACCGACGACCGGTGGCTCGCCGCCATCGAGGGAGAGCAGATAGGCCTTCCAGGCAATGGCGAGACCGCCGAGGTCGCCAATATTCTCCCCCACCGTCAAGGCGCCACTCACGTGGAGGTCGGGCGTTTGGCGAGGGGCCAATTCGTCGTACTGCGCAATCAGTGCCGCCGCGCGCTCGTCGAAGGCCTCCCGGTCTGACTCTTGCCACCAATCGTTCAGTTTTCCCGTGCCATCGAACTTCGAACCTTGGTCGTCGAATCCGTGCCCGATTTCGTGACCGATGACCGAACCAATCCCGCCGTAGTTGGCCGCCTCGTCCCGGGTGGCGTCGAAGAACGGTGGCTGAATGATTGAGGCCGGAAAGACCACCTCATTAAAGCCGGGGTTGTAGTACGCGTTCACTGTTTGGGGGGTCATGAACCACTCGTCACGGTCGACCGGTAGGCCAATCTTCGCCACGGATCGCTGAAATTCAAACTCCGCCGCAGCGCGGACGTTGGCGAGTACGTCGGCCACATCGACGCGCAACGTTGCGTAGTCGCGCCACTTGACGGGATAGCCGATCTTCGGCGTGAATGCGTCCAGCTTCGCCAGCGCGCGTTGACGCGTTGCTTCGCTCATCCACGCCAATTCGGTGATGCTCGCGCGATATGCCTCGACGAGGTTCGCGACCAGAACGTCCATCCGCGCTTTCACTTCCAGCGGATAGTGACGCTCGACGTACATCTTGCCAATGGCTTCGCCCATAGCGCCTTCGGCGAGTGCGACCGCTCGCTTCCATCGGGGACGAAGTTCCTCAGCGCCGGTGAGCGTCCTTCCGAAAAAGTCGAAATGTTCATTGACGAAGTCCGAGGAGAGAAACGGGGCGTCGCTCGCAATGACCTGCCACTTCAACCAGTCCTTCCACGACTCCAGTTGCTCGTCGACGAGTAGTTGGCCGAGGCCCGTCGCAAAACTTGGTTGACGAATGACCACCTCCTCCAAGGACTGCTCGGGAACGCCCGCACCGTCGCGCCACGCTTCGAGCACGCCGTCGCCGAAGAGCGTTGTCGCGTCCGCCCACTCCGTGAGGTTGTAGGTCTTCTCACTGTCGCGTGAATCGACGTTGTTCCAGTGATGACTCGCCAGTTTCACCTCAAGGTCGTAAATACGTTGTGCGCGTGGCGATGCGTCAGTGACACCGGCCAACTCAAACATTCGCGCAATGTGTCCCACCAACGCCTCACGAACGTTCGCGAAGTGCTCCTCGCGGTAATAGCTCTCGTCGGGAAGCGAGAGACCGGCTTGTTCGAAAAGGACGATGTACCGGGTGGGGTCGCCGGGGTCGTTGTCGACGAAGAGCGAGTAAAACCCGCCCTGACCGCGGCTCTGCAGCGTCCCGACCATTCGAGCAAAATCCGTCACTGACGCAACGCGATCAACGTCGTTCACTCTCTCCGCGAGCGGTTGTGCTCCGAGCTGCTCGGCGCGCGCCTCGTCGAGAAAACTGGCGTAGAGGTCACCGACTTTGCGCGCTTCGCTGCCCGACGGCGCCGCGCGACTTTCGTCCAGAATCTCACGAATCGCCGCTTCGGCGCCGTCGGCCAAGACGTCGAAGGTGCCGTAGCGCGCCTTGTCCGAAGGGATAGCCGTGCGTTCGAACCAACGACTATTGACGTGTAAGTACAAGTCGTCTTGCGGGCGGATGGTTTCGTCCAAGTCATCGAGGTCGAATCCAGAGTTGTTCGCGGGCGTAGTCATGTCGCGAGCCTACCGACCTCGTCTCGTGATGAGAAGTGCGCCGAACACTTGTTGGAACGACATGGAAACCGCCAGGGAGGACGGCTTCGTGACCCTTCGTCGCGTACGGGCACGGCGTCAGATCGTGACCTCTTCGCGGCGGTTCCCATGCGACGTGATGCGTGAGGGTGGGAGCCTCCCGTCGTCGGTCGCATTGATTCACAAGAAATTCACATAGAGAGGCCAGTGGGTGGTCGCTCCTCACTCTCCACGCCGAATCCCCTAAGCCGCGTACCTGATGAAGGGCATTTTTTTACCTTGAAAACATCAAAACGGTTCCGGCGCAGATGCGAGAGGAGACTCTTTCGCTTGTTCAACAATATATGTAGGTATGGCCGCCCCATTCGCTGTTGTACCTGATCAAGTCACCTTCCCCCCAAAGGCGCGCGCGCACGCGTTCGACAAAGAATGCTCGAATCGTCGACGATTCAACCGCCTGCGATGCAGTTAACCTTTTTTCTACGCCAACTTCTATGCAATTGTCGTTCACAAGTTAGGGGCATCATGATTACTCGAACCACCCAGTCCATCGTTGCGCACAAGCGACGCTTCATTCCTCTCGCCGTGGCGTTGGCTTTGCTCGCGGGGCTCTTTGTCAGCTTCGCCGTCACGCCGAACGCGCAAGCGGACTACGCGACGGGTTGTGGCTACGGCTACTCCTCCACCGGAAATTTCGGTTACGGATCGGGTAACGCCTTTGGCTACGGCTACGGCAAGGGCGGCACCTTCCACTTTGGCTACGGCGATCAAGTGTGTCCTTTGTTCGTGACGACGTCCTCGCTGCCCGCGGGCACCGTGGGCGTTACGTACCCGACGCAGCAGTTGACCGCGACCGGAGGCACCAACTCCTACACGTGGACGTTGACGTCGGGCGCCTTGCCGGCCGGCCTCACCCTTTCCGGTACGGGCACCATCACTGGTACGCCGACCGCCTCAGGCGTGTCTGCCTTCACAGTCACGGCCACTGATGCCAACGGCCAGTCCGTTTCGAGCAATCAGTCCATTACGGTGGCCGCGGTAACGACGACGACCGTCGCGTCGGCGCCCAAGACCCCGCACCCAACCAGGATCATCGGGGCGGTTCGTTCGCGTCGGACGGTCAACATCACGATCCTCGGTTCGGGATTTTACGCGCAGCCGCGAATAACTTCGAATGGACCGGGCACTCGCGTGGTCGTTCGACACGACAATGGTACGAGGCTGGTGGCCGTGGTCCAGGTTCGAAGCTTTGGTCACATTGGACGCGTGTTCACCTTCACGATCCGTAACCCCAACGGTCGCGTCGGTCACATCAGTTACGTGCTTCGCAAGTAGCCCTTCGTAGCACTACGAAACGCTCCCCCTCGAAAGAGGGGGAGCGTTTTTTTTGTAGCCGCACCGCGTCGAATATGCCCACGGCGAGAGACGGCGTCGCCGGGGCCCGAAACGGTACACGAGTGCGACGTGGCGGTAATCGTGTGAAATGTGGCTCATCGCATCTGCGGGAGGGCCTGCGTGTCCTGCCACGTTGAAGATGCACAGCACACCGGAAAAATTTTTGGGGAATTGAGAAAATTCTAAGATGTGAAACCCTCACACCGTAGCGAGCCTGATGAGGTTCCTTATCGGGACCCGCGTACATCACAATTTCGCCCAAAGTGTGATTCGTTTACGTTACGGAAGAAGTGGACAAAGTATTCACGTCGCGCATTCGCAGGTGCATCAGTCCTGATCAAGCCCGTTCGCGCGCCCGTGGTCCCCGGCGAAGGTTGTAACATTCGCGACGCCGCCGCACGTGTACGTCCGAACGACGACGCACGGAAATCCGTTACCATTTTTACAGGTACCGATTTTGACAAATAGATCTGGGCTGAGCATTTCCGAATCGAGGGTAACCATGATTGCACGGGCGACACAGTCATTCACGAACCACAAAAAAAGGTTCATTCCCCTATCGGTTGCGCTGGCGTTGGTGTTGGGGCTCTTCGTGAGCCTCGCCGTTACGCCCAATGCGCAGGCGGACTACGCCGTGGGCTGCGGCTACGGCTACACCTCGACCGGCACCTTTGGTTACGGGAGCGGTAACGCATTCGGCTACGGCTACGGCACGGGCGGCACGTTCCGCTACGGCTACGGCGATCAGGTCTGCCCAATATTCGTGACCACCGCGACCCTCCCCGATGGCATGGTCGGTTCCCCCTACTCCGCGCAACTGACGGCCACGGGCGGAACCAACTCCTACACGTGGGCAATCGCCTCGGGCGCGCTGCCGGGCGGACTCACTTTGTCCACCAGCGGCCTCATCAGTGGGACGCCCAACGCGAACGGCACCTTCGGCTTTAACGTGACGGCCACCGACGGCAATGGCCAGCCCGCCACTCGCACGTTGGCGATCACCGTGGCGCCGGTCACGACTACCACGACAGGCGGCGGGGGTGGCGGCGGTACGACCACCACCACCATGACGGGGGCGACAACGACCACCCTCGGGGGCACCACGACCACCACCGTGGCTGGCGGAACGACCACCACGCTCGCTAACAAGCCACCGAAGAGGCCGAGCGGCTGCGCGTTGCACGGGGTCGTTCGTTCGAGGAAGACGATTGACTACATCATCACGGGTCACAACTTCTTCGCCCAACCGCGGCTGCGATCAAATGATCCCGGGACGCGAGGAACCGTTCGCCACGACAATGGTTCGAGGTTGGACGCGGTGATTCAAGTAAAGGGATTCGGTAACCATGGTCGCACGTTCACGCTGACCATCACCAATGCCAACGGATTTTCTTGCCGCGTGGGATACCGCCTGAGTTAAGGACCCACTCCCAATCGAATTCCACCAATCCCCCCTTCCCCTGGGGGGATTGGTCTTTAGGAGGCGAGTATTGATATTTTCTCTGCACAACGGTGGATCTGTCGCCAGGCGTACGGACAGCTCACAAAGAGGAGGGGGATTGCTATGGCATCGTCAAGAGTTACGCAGTGATCGAGAATAGGTCCTTCGTTGGTCTGACCAAGCGAATTCGTTCGCGAAGTGGCGTGCTGACTTTCTCAAATACCACTGACCATTCCGCTCAAAGCGAGCCACCGCTCCGTCTGGCGTGGGCTCGCGATTTGGCTCAACCGATTGCCGGACGGCGAATCTTGGACGTAGGTTGCTGGACCGGTGGTTTTTTCAAACTTCTCGTGCCGCTGGCCCCATCGGAACTCCTAGGAATAGACCTCACCGGACCGTGGATCCGCGCCGCTGCAGAGGGCGTTCCGAGCGCCCGTTTTGTCGAAGTGGCATCTCTTTCCGAACTGCCTACATTGCTCGAACACCACTTCGATGTCGTCACGCTCCTCGAGACACTCGAACATCTGCCACGGGGATCGGAATCGTCTGCGATTTCTGACCTGGCGGCACAACTTGCCCCTGGCGGTCGCCTTATCCTCTCGACCCCAGCGGCCGGCATCGCGGCGACGCTCGACCCCGCATGGTTTCTCGCGGGACACCGGCACTACCGTCGCGTGACGCTCGCCACGTTGTTCTCTTCAGCGGGACTAGATGTCCAACAGGTTTATTACTCGGGCAACTTCTGGAGTTCCCTCAACACCTTGATGCTGTACGTCTCGAAGCACGTCCTCCGACGCCCCTATGAGTCGCCAAATTTCATCTCGACGCACGAACCGTCGGGTGTTTATCGACGGCGGCGTCTGACCTCAACCAATATTTGGCTCGTGGCACGCCAAGGTGAGCGCCTTGGGGATGACTGAGCCGACTTCACCGGTAGACCGGTGGAATCGCACCGGAACTCCGCAACGTACATCCCTTACTGAGTTCCCAATGCGCCATTCAGGACAACACAGCTGAATTTCAGAATTTCCTCATACGAAGAGAGTCACGGTGAAGAGCCAACGATGGTCCGAGAGATTAGTCCTCTACGTGATTCGCATCGCCCGCGCTGTGTTCTACAACACCCCAGTTCAACGCTTGCGCGCGGTGACGGTGATTTATCAGTGGCTCTTTCACCTCGTTGTCAAGCGAGACGAATTGGTCGAAGTCTCGTGCCACGGGGCTCTACTTTTGTTGCCCGGCAGAGATGTCACGATTCTCCCGAGCCTCATGAACAACACGTACGAAGTACTTGAACTCGAACTGATCGAGCACCTGCTTCAACCGGGAATGACGGTCATTGATGTTGGGGCAAACGTCGGCATCCACACGTCAATTGCCGCAAGGTCCGTCGCACCCGATGGTTTGGTTTACAGTTTCGAACCCGTTCCCGAGAATTTCGACATTCTTGTTCGCAATCTCAATCGGAACGAGCTCACCAACGTTGTGCTCGAGCAGCTCGCGGTAGGAGCCTACGTGGGAAATTCGACTATCTACCTCGCGGACCACAGCATTGGAACGCATTCGTTGCTCCAACACTCAAGTGCACACTTGGATAAAAGTTTGTCCGTACCACTCACGACGCTTGATAGCTATTTCCGAGATCGGATGCCCGACATAGTGAATCTTCTCAAAATTGATGTCGAAGGTTATGAGCCGAATGTGCTCACCGGGGCCGCCGATCTACTCGCCCGAACAGACCAACTCCTCATCGAGTACAACCGCGTCAGCATCGAAGCGAACGGCGGAGTTGAAGCATTTATCGAACTGATGGCACCGTTTGACTATCTTTACGAAATCAACGAACGATCGCACGAACTCACGCCGTTCGTTCGAAGTTCCTTCTACCAAACCCACTATGTAAATCTGTTCGCGAGCAAGCGGAAAATGTCACACCCGCTCTTTTCGTCGTGAAACGACGTGACGTCGGGGGGCCACACGAAAAACAGTGCAGAGTAGGCCCCAGCGGTCTCGCTAGGTGCCCTCGCGGTACAGGTAGCCGTTGGTGAGTCCGTTCACGACGACGTGACGAGTACCTTTCGGTGCGTCGGATGTCGCGAGGTAACTGGTGTACAGCACGTCCAATCGCCGCGTCATCAATGCGCCCGACGGTGTGCCAACGAGATCGAGGATCGGTGCGCCGGCGATGGAGGAGACCTCCACGTTTGAGTATTCGTCCGATGCCGGTCCGCCATTCGTTACGGCATTGGCGTAAAGGAAGACGGTAAGACTGGTCGTTCCACTCACAGGATTGATCGACGCTCCGAAATGTGTCCAACTGCGTGACGACGTGAGTGGGGGCAGAGGTGCGCAGGTGTTGCCGGGCTGTTCCCATACGCAGACGCTGGGTGTCGCGCCGTTGACGCTTCTTGTCCAGAGGGAAAGAAGTACCGGTCCCGATCGCCACTTGAGGACTGTCGTTTCGCAGGCGCTGTCAAACAGGGCGCTGAGTCTTAAGGCCGGTAGACCACCCGGAGCGACGCCCTTGACAACTGTTCCGCTCAAATCTTTGGGACTGGGCAACGGTCGCGCGTTCTGACAGTTTCCCACCGGTCCCCAGTTGCCACTCTGGAACGTACCGTTGTCGATCAACGACTTCGACGTCGCCATCTTGACCGTGGCCGTCACCGTGTTGGGGTCACTGGTTGGCTGTACCGTCAATGAAATTCCCTTGAGCGATGCGCCACTGCTCGAAGCGAGTCGGTAGTCGCGCTTGTCGGGCAACGTCACCTTCGTCGAGATTTCACTGCCCGTCAGCGTCCAGTTACCTACCGGCGCCAGCTCGGTGAGCGAGACAACGCCGGCCAGCGGTTTGCTCGTAACCAACGCCGTGCGTGGGGCGAGGAGTCCCAGGTCACCGAGATTGGGTACGGCACTCGCCACCGTAGCGATGCCATTCCACGGTTTGTGAAAGCGCGACCGAAGTTTGAATAACGCGAGTGGTCCAAAGTTTTTCGAGGGGACCATCTCAGGGTCGTTATGTAGCGCTATTGCGAGCGCTGTCGGCGCGACAACGCTGCGGCCCGGGAAATTGCTCTCGACGTCGCCGCGAACGAGGACCAGCGGCGTGTCCATTGCGTTCAATATGGCAGCAGCTGTCGCCCACTGATGATTGAGCAGTGCGGTCGACTCTTCTTGCACCGCACTTAGGAGACCGAGCGACGACTGAACGTAGCTTTGCCCGGAGGGCACGATCACGTGACGACTCAGCATGTCGACGATGAAGCTGTCATTGCCGTAATACCAGGTGTAGGGCATTTGATAGAAATCGTCGGGTGGCATCACGAGTAGTGACCCGCGTGGCGCGCGCGCGCCGTTCAAGTAACGACCCAATGAACTCCAGTACGCCGGAACGGCTACGTGGGTCGACGGCAGTTCCTGTCGTTTCCCGGGAATCAGGACTCCTGTCCAAAGCGGGAAGCTGCCGGCCACGATAACGGTGACCAATCCGGCCGTGATCCAACGAATGTTCAGTACGCGGTCTCGCACTGTCTGGCGCTTGCCCTTAAACCTGACCACCGTGGTCGGGCCAAATTTGGATGTTTGGTCGATGAGTCCTCCAACGAGCAAGGCGTACCCAAGACCGGCGGCCATCAAAAATCGACCGGGCTCGCGAAGAAGCCAACCATGAGGGAGGTTGTAGAGAGGATCAAAGAGCCAACGGCCCGGCTCCTCGGTCCCGGTGCTCAGAAACACCAACGCCAGCGCACTGAGGGCAATCAAACCCCTAAATCGGTCTTCCTCATTTCGTCTAGGTCCCCGAGCGGCCAAAATCCCGAAGGCCATTAACGGCACCAAGGCCGCGATCAAGTCGAAGGGAAACAGGCCGAATATCCTCGCGTAAGGAAAGTATTCGGGGTAGCCCCAGCCCCACGCGTTGTTCAGCCAGAGCCCATTGGCGAGCGTCGCTCGTGACTCCGTAAAGGCCCACGCGGAGAGCGGCGAAAGACTGCCGGTCGCGGCAACCCGGTAGGCCCCGATCGAGGGAATCACCCAATACAACGACGCAAGGAGGAGTACTCCCCCTCCGACCACCCCAGCGCGCAAGCTTCGAAGGGCGTTCGCACGACCGAATCGCGCCCACGAAATCAGCACCGCGAAGATCGTCGTCGCCACGATCATGCCGAGGAGCGGTGGGTTGGCGTAGGCGTAACCAACGAACGGGGCACTCAACACGAAGACGAGGCCAGCGTGCCAGAGTCGCAGTCGCCCACGACCGTAGGAAATTACGGCAGCGGCGAAGAGCGGAATGAGGGCCATCGCGCTCAAGAAGACGTCGTTGACCTGTCCCACCAAACTAAAGGTCATGGGACTGAAGAAGTAGGCGATGCTGACGATGGCGCCAGTAGAGGGCGAGAAACCGAGTGACCTCGCGAGCGCTCCCGCGCTTACCAAAATGAAAGCGACGAGGAGTGACAACCACACACGTTGCGCCAGTGCCCCAGAGCCGCCGAAGTGCACCGTCGTCCATTCGACAACTGCCCAGGGGAGGCGGAGCTGATTGTTGACTGGGCCACCAAGGTTAAAGCCACTCCAGCCATAGCTGGAAAAGATGCGCGAAACCCACGCGGTGCCCAGAGGTGGCGATATGTCGCCCCCGGCAATGACCGTGCCCGGACGAAACCAGGTTTGTGCGGCCACAACGCCGACCACGCCAAGTGCGACCATCGTCCAACGCCACGACCGTTTCCGGTCGACGTGTTCGTCGGAGTCGACGTCTTGGATGGAGTCGACCTCCCTGCGCTGGCGAGAACCTTGGACAAAGAGTCCCACCGCCCCCAGCACGAGTCCCGCAAAGCCCACGTCGGCGAACGCACTCTGCACTCCCCCGCGCGGAAGCAACTCGGCAAAGGCCACGAGCGCGAGCGCGAGCAGTACGAGAAGTGAACGCGGTGGTCGTCGTCGATACCAGCTACTCCGAGACGGGCCAGGAATCTCTGCGATTCCCGTCGAAAGGTCACCATCCATTGGGGCCTCGTTCAACTGCCAGCTCGCCCATGCGAACCCGCTGCGTCGCGGCGTTCCGGGAGTCTCGATCGGTGACCAAGCGCCCCAACCACCACACCACCCGCCATGGCCAGCGCCTGACCGGCCTTCAGCGCAACGAGACCGACGCCAAGTGGGCTGGCGAGGGCGCGGGGCTGGCGCAGCCACGGCCGACTGGCAATCTCGCGCACCGTTCCAATGCCATGTTTCTTTACGAACAGCGCGACTCCGGGTGCGTAGTACGCCTTTTTCATACAGATATTGAAGAAGTGCACTCGGCCTTCTTCGTGAACAATTTCTGCTTGGGTTCGCGTTCTCGGCCCCAAGGCCAAAGTGCGTAACCCAAGATCCCAGTCTTCGGCACCGGTCATCGCTTCGTCGAATCCATTGGCCCGATGAAAAATCTCCGCGGGGAAGAACCGCGGCGCTTCCACGAAATCGTCGTCGTGATAAAAGGACCTTTCGAACGCGCTCACTTCGGCCCAGAAGCCTTCGCCGACGGTTCGCTCGGGAATAACGACGCCCGCTGAACCAGCGGCAATTTCGCGAACCACTTCGGCGATGACCTCCGTCGACACGATCATGTCAGAGTCAATGAATCCGATGATGGGCGCTTCGGTCTGCGCGGCGCCGGCGTTTCGCTGGGCCGATCTTTCGGGTCCGCGCTCCAGAACGAGGTCCGCCAAACTCTTCGCAATTGACCAAGTGTCATCGGTGGACTTGTTGTCAACCACGATAATTTCGCAGGGATGCGATTGAGCGCGTAGGGATTGAAGGCAGGCTCGGAGGGTCGCCGCCGAATTCCGGGTGGGCACTATGACCGCAACGTCCAAGGGTTGATCCATAGTTCGCCATTTCTTATGGGACCTCGTTTACAAGTCCGCTCGCAACAATTTAGCGACTAATCGGGTCGGTCAAACTTGGCGGTCAGGCGACCTTTCCGCACGATTTAATGATTTGGGAACGCTCCCACCTTAAGAGTGCATCGAACATGTCACCTCGACCAACGCCGCCTATAGGTTTCTGAGGTGGACTACACGAACTTCTACGCGCAACACAAGACGTTCATTACCCAAACTGATGCGCGACTGTCGAAAATAATTCAAACGGCGGCGCGACTGCATCCGAAGGATCTATTGGACGTTGGATGTGGCAACGGTTACCTGTTGACGCAACTCGCTTCAAGGATTGATGCACGACTCTCCGGAGTCGATGTCTACCCATTGGAGACGGAGAAGTGGACGTACAAGACAGCCGACCTCACCAAGGGCCTGCCATTTCGTGATGAGGAGTTTGACCTGGTCATCTTGGGAGAAGTGATTGAACACGTGCCGGATCCCGACTTTCTACTGGATGAAATATGGCGCGTGCTCGCACCGGGAGGGAACGTAATAGTGACGACCCCCAATCTCGCATCGTGGGCCAATCGGATCTTGTTGCCTCTAGGTATTCAGCCTCTCTTCACCGAGACCAGTAGTCGCAAGAAGTTGGGCCGCCGATACAAATTCCTCGGTCAAGGATCAGAGGTGGAAGGGCATCTGAAGATCTTCACGCTGCCAGCCCTCCGGGAACTGATCGCTTCGTGTGGCTTCACGATCAATGGTGTGTGTGGCGTTCCGTTCTTCTTCCCCTTCCCCATTTCGAAATTTGACGAATTCCTGACACGCATCCCGTCGTTGTCTTCTGGTCTATTCGTACTCGCCGAAAAGGTTGGCCAGTAGTACTGAACTCGCCAGAAGTTGCCGCGAGGGGCTCGGGCCGTCTCAGTCCTGAACTTTGCGCGGGTGTCTAGGGTCTAGACATGCTGTACCCACGTGACCCGCGTCGAATCCTGAGCCGAGCCGATTGGTTGATGCTCGCCTCGGGTCTACTCATTGGCCTCGTGGTTTGCCTTCCGTTCATTGGTGGAGGACGGCTCTTTCTGCTCGATTGGTCGATTGGTCCGAGCACGCCCATTATCTCCACCACGACGCTCGGCCTCTACGGAGGCTTAACCTCGGGCGCCGTTGGTTCAGTCGTGACCGGACTCCTCAATTGGGCGCTCGGCGCAGTCGCCACGTGGTTGCTCTTCTTGATGTTCTTCCCGATCGCGTTCCTCGGCATCGCCCGACTTACGGGAGGCGCGCTCGCCAGTCGGATCTCGGCGGGAGTGCTGTACACGCTCAACCCCTTCGTGTTCAATCGCCTCTTCGTCGGCCACATTGATCTTCTGCTCGGTTACGCTTTGCTGCCCTACGCCGTACTCTCGGCCCTTCGAGTGGAGCGGTCGCTCTGGCGGTACGCACTTCGGATATCGCTCTGGTGGGCCGCACTGACGTCCCTCACTCCGCACTTCTCATGGATCTACGGCGTCGTGGTCCTCGTCGTTGCCATCGTCGTAGCCACGAAGGGCCAACTACAACAATCCGCGGCGCGTTTGGCACTCACCGTCACCGCGTTTTTCATCATGTCGGCGTATCTGCTGCTGCCCCACTACGCCACCACCCTGGCCGCCCAGAACAGCCAGTCCCTTTCGCTCTACCAATCGTCCGGGGATCCGAGGTTCGGCCTTTTCCCCAACGTCGCGGGCCTCTACGGTTTCTGGCGTCTCGGACCCGGACCCACCCTGCCGAAGAACCTGATCAGCGGCTGGCCCTTTCTCTTCGTAGCGATTCTCCTAGTCGTGGCGACCGGCGTCTGGGTGACGCTGCGGCGAGGGAACTCGACCGGTGACGGGACCGCCGATGGTACGGAACCGAACGTTCAGAGCGTCACCGCCAACGACCTTCGTGGCCTCGCGCCCGACGCCGACGCTCCGCTCGGTACGAATCGCAGCTTCGTGGCAATCTCGTTGCTCGCGCTGGGCGTGGTGGGCTACTTTTTGGCGCTCGGGAGCCAGGGTCCCACCGGAGCACTCTTTCGGTGGGGTTACCTCCACGTGCCCTTCTTCCCCATCATGCGCGAACCGCAGAAATTCCTCATGCTGCTGGCGCTCGCCTACGCCGTGTTTTTCGGATGGGGTATCGCGCACATCGCGCGCCTCGCCACTTCGGCCAAGGGTTCTCGGGCCGCGGCGGCGGCGTTGGTGTTGGGCATGGCCCTGCCCATCGCCTACACGCCCACGATGTTCGATGGACTGAGCGCGCAGATCGCCCCCAGTCAGATCCCTTCGGGTTACGCGCGGGCCAACGCACTCATGGGCGATGGTGCGGGCGCCGTCTTGGCCCTCCCGTGGCATCTCTACCTGTCGTACCGTTTCACGGAAAACCGAGTGGTCGCCAATCTCACGCCGAGTCTCTTTCGACGCAACGTGATCGCCGGTGACAATCTCGAGGCCGGTGGCGTCGCGACCCAGTCGACCTCGCTCGAATCGAAGTACCTCTCGGCGCTCTACGCGCGCGGCTCGACGCTCACTCACTTCGGCGCCTTGATCGCTCCGCTCGGCGTCCAGTACGTCGTGCTCTCCAAGACCGTCGACTGGCCCGCGTACCTTTGGCTCGCGCGCCAAGCCGACCTCAAGCCCATCCTTAACACCGCGGCTCTCGAAGTATGGAAAAACCTCGCTTACGAAAACATCGGCCAGTCCCGGGTCACGCTCCGGGTGGTTTCGTCGCTGCGCGAGGAAATGAACGCCGTCCACGCGGCCGGTTCGGCCTTCGGCCTCATCTCGCGCGCCACCGCGCGAAGGATTCCGTCACTCGCACTCATCCCACAGTCCTCATCCGCCACGACCGCCGTGCGCTCTCGACACGCCGTGCACATGATCTCGCCCGTGGCCTTCCGCATTAATGGAGGATCGCCGGGATGGGTGGAGGTTGACGCGCCCTACCAAGTCGGCTGGACCCTCGACGGCGTGGCGGCAGTACCCAGCGCCCAAGGTTCCATGCTGGTACACGTGGGAATCCGGGGCGGGACCTTGGTCTTCACTCCGTGGCGATCGGCTCGCCTCGGCTATCTACTGTCGGGGGGAACCTTCCTGGTGATCGTGGTGGTACTCAACGGTAAGAGATTTCCCCGTCGGCGGCGCACGCGCTAAAGCGCCGGCTCTCGAGGACTGATGGCCGCGCCCAAGATCATGTCGGCCACTTCGCCCCAGTCGAGTACCCCACCGGCGCTTACCGCGGGAACGCCCGTCTCAGGAAGCGCCGCGAAATACTCACAGAGTTTTTGACCGAGCGCGTCGGGAGTGGCCTCGGTCAGCAGTCCGCCCGAGGCGCTCACCGAATCTCGAAGACCCGCGACGTCGTAGGCAATCGAGGGGGTACCGACCGAGGCCGCTTCAGATACGACGAGGCCCCATCCTTCTCGCACCGACGTCGCGATCAACACGTGCGCGCGCTGGAGACGTTCGAACTTCTCCGTTTGCGACACGCCGCCGAGAAACTGCACCCCCGGGGGCGAGGATTTGCGGAGTTGGGCCTCCATCGGACCGGATCCAATGATCCACATGACCGCTCGGGGATCTCGTCGATGCAGCAGGGAGAAGGCCTGAATGGCCTCCTGGGGCCTCTTGTGGGCCTCCAGTCGCCCAATGAAAATGACGGTCGGCCGTGACTCACGCGCCAGCGGCTCGACCGGCGCCTCGAGTGAGCCGCCGACCGGCACGACTTGCACGTTCGTCACCCCATATTCCAAGAGACTCTCGCGGCTGGACTGCGAGATGGTCACCACTTTGGTCGAGTGGTACGACTTCAACCACATTGGTTCGAGGATGTGATAGCCGATCCACGCCAGCGGGAAGGGCATCTGCAAGTACCAAAGCTCACGGCACACTTGGTAGGCCAAAGCGAGCACGGGAACGTCATCGACCCACTTGGGCGAGAGAAACGGCCTCGTATTGATCTCATCGACCACCAGATCGTAAAGACCGTGACCTTCGTTCCGGTAGTACTTTCGCGCTTCTCGGTAGACGCTGTACCTCGATCCGCGTCGGATGATGTGTAGACCTTCAACCACTTCGGAGTGCGGCCGGCCACTAATCGATGCGCAAAACAGGGTCACGCGATGTCCTTCTCCAATCCAGTGACGAGCGACGGACTCGGTATAGAACTCGGCTCCGCCGGCGTTGGGGTGCGAGACGTCACGCCAATTCAGGATCAGGATTCGAAGATCACGGCGGGAGGGGACCGCCACGGACTGGTCAATTCCGTCGCCCGCCTCGAGCGGCCAACTGGCCGCGGCGACCGCGTCGGGTCCTTGGCGTAGAGCGGGGGCCGGACCCGTGGCTCGCTCGTAGTACCGAAGGATACGTAAGCGGTAAAAGATGGCCAAGGTGTCCCACAACAGTCCTCGAACACTGCGCAGCGACACCGTCGAGGGAAACTGTCCGTCGATTTCGACGGGTATCTCTACGAAGTCCGAGTAACCCATCTCACGCGCGGCCACGAAGAGCTCGAGATCGAAGCCGAAGTTCTTCTCGACCATGCTCGGCAACACCGCGACCAGCACGTCGCGCCGAATCACTTTGATGCCGGTCTGCGTGTCGCGAAGCGGCGCCCGGAAGAGGAGTCGAGTGAACTGCTCGTAGGAGTAGGAGAAGAAGCGACGAAGTGGTGGGTAAGAGACCTTGGACAGTGGATGACGCTTACTTCCGAAGGCGATATCGGGACCTTCCTCGCCAATCACTTTCGCGAATTCCAGCAACAGGTTCGCCGACAGACCGCCGTCGCTGTCGATAAAACCGAGGTAACGACCTCGTCCGTGCAGCAGGCCTTCGCGTAAGGCCGCGCCCTTTCCTTGACTTTCTCCCAACTCCAACACCCGCAATGTGTCGCTGTCGAAGTGTGACAGGGCCTCTTCACTGCGATCGGTACTGCCGTCCGAGACGGCGAGGATCTCGAAGGTGAGTCCCGAGGCACCGAGCACGCGCACGCAGTCGGTCACTAGTCGAGCTAAGGCCGGACCGGGATTATGAAACGGGACCACGAGGCTGAGGTCCACCGTCACCGTGGGAAGGGTCAACTCGTTCAACTGGTCCACTTGGCGTCGCACCGCCGCGGTGGTGAGGGCGTTCCACGCCGGCCACGCGCCGGCGAACAGGGACGCCCCTGTGGCGACCAACATAATGAGGGCCAGTTCCACCATGGAGTGGTGTCGAATGGAGGTCGCCAGCGCCACCAGCGCCACGGCGAACCACGAAATCATCGATACGTACGATCGCCGAGCCAGGTGCAGGTAGATGAGAAGGTTCAAGACCCCAAGTCCCGCCGACTCAATCGCCAGTGGTCGAATCACCGTCACCGCGGGTCCGTACTTGGCTCCGAAGAGGATGCTCACCAGCAAGGAGGAGAAGATGATCATTCCGATGGCGAAGATCAAGCCCAGCAAGGTCACGATCTTGAGGCTTTGCATGAAGGCCCGCCGACTCGCGTCGCTGATGCCGTGGCCGTCGGCCAACAAGGGAAACGCGACCGTGACGATGGCCGTGGGCACCAGCAGGGCAATGTGGGCCGCAATCGCTCCCGCCGCGTACTGACCAGCGAGATTCGCACTGAAATAGTGGCGGCTGAGGAACGTGTCGATATTGGTCAAGACGGTAAAACCAGCGAGCGCGCACACCGAAAACACAATGTCGCGCAAGGCCGTCGTGACCGCGTGGCCACGCTTGGCGGTGAAGGCGTGA
>JANXXO010000083.1 GCA_025350565.1 Acidimicrobiaceae bacterium | reverse complement strand
TCACCGTCTTCATCGTGGCGTTGCCGAGCGTCGCGTCCCAGTTCCACACCACCGTCACGGTCCTCACCTGGACCATGGTCGGACCACTCCTGGCCTACGGACTCGCCGCGCCCTTGCTCGGAAAGACCGGTGACATTTACGGGCACCGTCGGCTCTACCTCTTTGGTCTGTTGGGCGCGATGGTCTCAGCCCTCTTGACCGCGCTCGCGCACAACGTCGACATGTTGCTGTTCGCAAGGACGTTGGACGGTATTCAAGGTGCTGCGACCGGTACCGCCTCGGGAGCGCTCATCAACTCGGTTTTCGGACGTGAGGAGCGCGTGAAGGCGATGGGCTGGTGGAGTCTGGTTGGTGCCGGGGGACCGGTCATTGGAGTCTCACTCGGTGCGCCGATCATCGCCGCCTTCGGTTGGCGCGCCTTGTTCTGGTTTCAATTGGTGTTGATCGTGGTGGCCTTCTGCGTCGTGGTGGTGGTGCTGCCGCGCCGTCGTGGGTTGCCCGAGGAGGAGGCCGAGAAGAAGGCGCAGGCCCGACGCGAGTTCAAGAACATGGATTGGATTGGCAGTTGGTCGCTCTCGATTGCCGTGACCGCGCTGATGCTCGGACTTTCCATCGGTCCGAGCATCGGATTCACCAGCCTCGGGTGTCTAGCTACGTTTGTGCTCTCGGTGGTCATGACGGTCGTCTTCGTGCACCGCATCCGCACCGCCGAACATCCACTCATCCCCGCGCACTACTTTCGGCGACGGAACTTCGTGATGCCCATGGTCCTTCGCGCCACGGCCAACTTCGCGTACTTCGGGGCGTTCTTCCTCTTTCCGCTCCTCATGGAGGAGGGCTACGGTTACTCAATTCCGCGCGTGGGCGCGCTGGCGATTGCGCGCCCCATTGTCTTCTCGCTCTGCTCGCCGCTGGCCGGTTACGCGGCGATTCGAATTGGCGAACGGGTGAGCGCCATTGCCGGCGCCACGTTCCTCACGGGCTCTTTGGGACTTTTCGCGTTACTCCATCCCAGTTCAGGAACCTGGTTGATCGCCATTGCCCTCGGCCTCTCGGGCCTCGGCATGGGCGTGGCCATGCCCTCGTCGAGTTCGGTGATGGCCAACGAGGTGAAGTCGAGCGAGTTCGGCGTTATGTCGGCGGCGCAGATGTTGGCCATGCAGGTGGGCGAGGTGGCCGGCATTCAGGTGCTCGAAACCGTCCAGCAGGCACTCGTGCATCGCCGTGGACTCAGCCACGCCAAACCGGGGCCCCAACTCCTCGCGACCTTCCATTTGCCCTTCCTCATCGGCACCTGCGTCGCCGCGCTCGGACTCTTTTCCTCCCTCTTCATCAGCTCGATCAAACGGGACCGTTCGAAACGCTCCCGGGTCGCCAAAAGGTAGGCTTTGAACCTATGAACGACGACGTAATGCCGGGATGCGAAGCCTTTTCAGCCAAGGGAAGTGCCATGGGCGTGTTGGTCTTGCACGGCTTTACCGGTAACCCCGCCTCCATGCGAAGCATCGCCGAACGGTGCGCCGCGGCCGGATACGCCGTCGAACTGCCGAGACTGCCGGGACACGGCACGTCGCTCGAGGACATGATGACCACCACCTGGACCGATTGGTCGCGGGCCGCTCTGGCGGCCTACGACGAACTGGCGTCGCGCACCGACCGCGTGGCTGTGGTGGGCCTCTCCATGGGCGGTGGACTCACCGCGTACGTGGCCGAAGAGCGGGCGAACGTGGTGGGCTGCGTGTTTATCAACCCGCTCGTGAAGTCGCCCGGCCCCGAGATGGAAGAGGGCCTGGCGCAGGCGATCGAGGCCGGCTTGGAGTCCGTTGAGTCCATTGGTTCTGACATCAAGAAAGAAGGCGTCACTGAGGTGTCGTACCCTGCGACCCCGCTGCGTTGCGTGGTCAGTCTCTTTGGTGGCGTGAAGTCGGTGGAGGCGAACCTCGCCAAGATCGTCGCTCCGAGTCTCCTACTGTCCAGTCGAGAAGACCACGTGGTCACCTCCGATAACGGGGACGCGATCGTGGAACGCTCATCTGGTCCCGTCGAGCGTCTCTGGCTCGAAGAGTCGTATCACGTGGCGACGATGGACAACGACCGCGAGTTACTCGAGTCGGCGACCATGGAGTTCCTCTCGAAGGTACTCGTGTGAGCGAACCGCTCCGTCGTGAGGACGTTGCTCACGTCGCCAAGTTGGCCCGACTGATCTTGAGTGAGGATGAACTGAACCGGTTCACGCAGCAACTCTCCCAGGTGCTCGAACACGCCCACGACATGAACTCCCTCGACTTGGCCAATCTGGTGGCGACGGCGCACCCTTTTGGGCTGGTGAACGTGGTGCGCGACGACGTCACGCGCCCGAGTCTTGATCACGACGTGGTGATCGCCATGGCCCCCGACGCCCAAGACGGCCGTTTCGCCGTGCCGCGCATTCTCGGCGAGGCGCCGTGAAGAGCGCCAGCGACATCGCCCGGGACGTCCAAAGTGGTACGTCGAGCGCCGCGTCCGAACTGGACGTCGCCCTTGCGCAGATCCGCGCGCGCAACGGGGAACTGAACATCTTTCTCTACGTGGACGAAGAGGGCGCCCAACGCACCGCGGCGGCCTTGGACGAGCGAATCCAGCGCGGCGAGCAGATCGGTCCCCTCGCCGGAGTGCCCGTTGCCCTCAAGGACAACCTTTGTCAGACGGGTATCCCAACCACCTGTTCCTCCAAAATCCTTGAAGGGTGGCGTCCGCCGTACAACGCGACGGTGATCGATCGCCTGTTAGTGGCCGGCGCGGTGCCGGTCGGCAAGACCAATCTCGACGAGTTCGCCATGGGTTCGTCCACCGAAAACTCGGCTTTCGGCCCGACGCTCAATCCCCTCGACACCTCGCGCGTGCCCGGGGGTTCGTCGGGTGGTTCGGCCGCGGCCGTGGCGGCGGACATGACGCCCTTGGCGCTCGGCAGTGACACCGGGGGCTCGATTCGCCAGCCGGCCGCGTTGTGCGGACTGGTCGGCGTGAAGCCCACGTACGGGCTGGTCTCTCGATACGGACTGATTGCCTTCGCGAGTTCGCTCGACCAGATCGGACCCCTCACCAAGAACGTGCGTGACGCGGCCCTTCTTCTCGAGGTGATCGCGGGACACGATCCACTCGACTCGACCTCGCTCCCGGAACCGGCCCCTTCGTTGAGTAGCCACGTGAACGACGGCGTCGCCGGCAAGCGGGTGGGCCTGGTTCGTGAACTCATCGACGGCGCCGACGCGGACGTGATGGCCTCGGTCGAGCGTGCGGCTGACGCGCTGCGTGAAGCCGGCGCGACCATTGTCGAACTTTCGGTCCCGGAGTTCCGTCTGGGACTGAGTGCTTACTACTTGATCGCTCCGGCCGAAGCGTCGAGCAACCTCGCCCGCTTTGACGGCGTGCGCTACGGACTTCGCGTCAACGGTGATGACGTCACTTCCATGATGGAGGCCACGCGCACCGCCGGTTTCGGCGAAGAGGTCAAGCGGCGCATCATGCTCGGCACGTACGCTCTCTCGGCTGGCTACTTCGACGCCTACTACGGACAGGCGCTGAAAGTGCGAACGCTCACCATTAACGCGTTTGCCCGTGCCTACCACCAGGCTGACTTCCTGCTCGGTGCCACGACGCCGTCCGTGGCTTTTGCCTTCGGAGCCAAGACGAGCGACCCCATGGCGATGTACCTCTCCGACGTCTTTACGATTCCCAGCAACCTCGCGGGCGAACCGGCCATCTCGGTGCCCTTCGGCACCGGCGATGCGGGGCTGCCCGTGGGTGTCCAATTACTTGGACCCGGTCGAAGCGAAGCGCTGCTGTTCGCTGGTGCGCGCGTCCTCGAGATCGCGGACGGTCGATCATGAGCTTGACGAACGGTTGGGAAATGGTGGTCGGGCTCGAAGTCCATACGGAGTTAAAGACCGCCACCAAGATGTTTTGCGGGTGCGCGAACAGTTTTGGATCCCTGCCCAACACGAACGTCTGCCCGGTCTGCCTGGGTCTACCGGGGTCCTTACCCGTGCTCAACGCGCGAGCGGTCGAGTTGGCCATGGCGATCGGAGTGGCGCTGCACAGCACTATTGCCCCCTCCACCTTCCACCGCAAGAACTATTTCTACCCCGACATGCCCAAAGACTTCCAAATCAGTCAGTACGACCTCCCCATCAACGTCGGTGGCTTCCTTGACCTCCCCGACGGTTCGCGGATATCCATCGAGCGGGCCCACCTCGAAGAGGACACCGGCAAGTCCACGCACCTCGGCGGGAGCGGACGCATCCATGGGGCCGACCGCTCGCTGGTCGACTACAACCGCTCGGGGGTGCCGTTGGTCGAGATCGTGTCCGGACCCGACATCCGATCTTCGACCCAGGCCCGTGACTACGCGTCGGAACTGCGCGGGATCCTCATGGCGACCGGGGCGTCGGACGGTCGAATGGAAGAGGGTTCTATGCGCATTGACGCGAACGTCTCGGTGCGAAAAGTTGGCCAGCCCCTTGGTACGCGTTGCGAGATCAAGAACCTGAATTCGCTGCGCAGCCTCCAGCGCGCCATTGACTACGAGGCCCATCGCCAGACCGTGATTCTTGAAGAGGGCGGGCGAGTGCGCCAAGAGACCCGTCACTGGGACGAGAATCTGGCCACCACGTCGACGATGCGCGTGAAGGAAGAAGCCGACGACTATCGCTACTTCCGAGAACCCGACTTGGTCGACCTCATCCCCGACGAGGCGTGGCAAGCTCGGATTCGCGAAGGACTGCCGCCCATGCCGGCCGAACGACGGTCAATGCTCGGTGCGCGACTTCACGAACCGAGCGACTCGCTGCTCGGCGCCGTGTCGGTCGTCGTGGACCTTGATCTCGATGCGTACGTGTCGAGCGCGCGCGACGCCGGCGTGCCCGCGGAGTTGGCCCTCCCGCGCGCCGCCAATGAACTGGCGACTGACCTCGGTGGATTGAGCAATCTTTCCTTCGAGGCGTTCACCGCGACGTTGCTGATGGAGAGGTCGGGCGAACTATCGCCCACCCAGGCGAAGTCCGTCCTCGCGGAGCTGCTCGCCAGCGGAGGAGAACCACGGGCCATCGCGGCGAAGAAGGGCTACGAACAGCTCGAGACCGGTGCGGTGGCGAGCGTGGTCGCACAACTCATCGAAGAGCATCCCGACGAGTGGTCGCGTTACCGCGACGGCGACGAAAAGCTCGCGCAGTTCTTCATTGGCCAGGTCATGAAACGAACCAAGGGTCAGGCGAACGGCAAGGACGTCATCGCCGAGCTTCATGCCAAGCGGTAGACGTATTCCACCAGGCCCGCGCTAGGTTCGGGCCATGCGTCGACTCCCTCTCGTACTGTTCGCCGGCGTCCTCGCCAGTGTGGGCGTCGCGACCGCCAGTGGCGCCGACAGCACCACGACCACGACGACCCAGCAGGCGACGACGTCCACGACCGTCACTGTTCGCCACGTACATCGCCGCATCGCTGCCCTGACGGGACTGCCCGATCCGACGGCGGTCACCAAACGTCGCTCGGCCCTCACGATCAAACTTGACAACACCCCCGCGGCGCACCCTCAATGGGGTACCAATGACGCTGACGTGGTGTACGAAGAGATCGTTGAAGGCGGGATTACTCGACTGGCCGCCATCTTCAACTCGCAACTTCCCCCGCGGGTCGGACCGGTTCGTTCGGTTCGGCGAACGGACCGCCAGATCGTCTTTCCCCTCGGGGGCATCTTTGCGTTCTCGGGCGGGGCGCTCTACGCCGTGAAGAGCATCGAAACCGCACCCGTCAAGCTCATTGACCAGTCGAACGCGGGGCCGGCGATGTTCCGCGACTTCTCGCGACCGCCGCCCCACAATTTGATCGCCAACCCCACCTTGTTGATGAAAGAAGGTGGGAAAGTGCATTCGCCTCCGGCACTCTTCTCGTACGTCGCGCGGTCCAGTCCGGCGAAAGGGGCTCCGGTCGGATTCTTTAGCGTGAACTTCGCCGCGGGCTACGCCACCTCGTATCAGTGGACGGCCAAGACCTCGTCGTGGGACCGCTCGATATTCTCGAAGCCCGATCTCACCGCCACGGGCCAGCGCGTCTCACCCACCAACGTCGTAGTGATGTTCGTCGATTACGTCGGAGGGGTGGGAGTCGAAGGTTCCTATGCCCAGATGGTTGGTCACGGACCGGTGGACGTCTTCACCGACGGACGGGTACAGCGAGGATCATGGTTCCGCGCGCGCATTGGCTTACGAACGGCGTACCGCACGGACGCGGGCAAGGTGATTGCGCTTCGAGCGGGAGCGACCTGGGTGGAGCTGCTCGCGACTGGCGAGACGGTGAGCGCGTACGCCCCGAAGAAGTAGCGGTTGGGGCGACGACGCTCGATTTCGTAGACTTTCGCCATGACTACGCACCCCACGCCTCGCAGTACCGACGTCACGCTGGGTAAAAGTCGTGCGCCGGCGCGCGCCATGCTGCGCGCCATGGGCCTCTCCGACGACGACATGGCCAAGCCGCAGATTGGCGTGGCGTCGAGTTGGAACGAGGTGACGCCCTGCAACCTGCCCTTGGACCGCCTGGCCAAGCGCACCAAGGTCGCGGTGCGCGACGCCGGTGGCGTACCGTTCGAGTTCGTGACGATCGCCGTGTCGGACGGTATCTCAATGGGCCACGAGGGTATGCGGGCCTCGCTCGTGTCGCGTGAAGTCATTGCCGACTCCGTCGAGTGCGTTATGCACGCCGAGCGCTTTGACGCCATGGTCACGCTCGCCGGCTGCGACAAATCCCTGCCCGGCATGCTCATGGCGGCCGGTCGTCTCGACGTACCCAGCGTCTTCTTGTACGGGGGTTCGATACTGCCCGGCCATTTGGACGGCAAGGCCCTGGACATCACCTCAGTCTTTGAGGCGGTCGGCGCGAACGCCGTCGGCGCAATCTCCGATGAGGAGCTTCGCGCCATTGAGTGCGCGGCCTGTCCAGGCGAAGGAAGTTGTGCGGGCATGTTCACCGCCAACACTATGGCCAGCGTCGGCGAAGCCCTTGGCATGTCGTTGTTGGGCAGCGCCTCGGCACCCTCGATTGACCCCCGACGCGACCAGTACGCCTACGACTCCGGTCTGGCCGTTCTCAACCTGCTCGACCTGGGGATCACCGCGCGCACCATCATGACGAAAAAGGCCTTCGAGAACGCCATTGCGATCGTGATGGCGCTAGGTGGATCGACGAACGCCGTACTGCACCTGCTGGCGATTGCCCACGAGTCGCGTGTGCCCTTGGAGCTCGACGACTTTAACCGGATTGCCAAGCGCGTGCCGCACATTGCCGACACCAAGCCGCACGGCCAATACCACATGAGTGATCTCGACGAGATCGGCGGCGTGCCGGTGGTGCTGGCTCATCTCCTCGAACACGACATGTTGCACGGCGACGTCATGACCGTCAGCGGAAAGACCATGGCTGAGAGTCTGGCCGCCTATCACGCCAAGGCGCCCGACGGCGAGGTCGTCCACGACGTCGCCACGCCCATTCACGACCGCGGCGGTATCGCCGTGTTGCGGGGCTCTCTCGCGCCCGAAGGCGCCGTCGTGAAAGTTGCCGGCATCGATCAGATGCAGTTCAGCGGGCGCGCGCGCGTCTTCGAAGGTGAAGAAGCGGCCCTGGCGGCGATCCTCGCCAACGAGATTGAGCCCCACACCGTGCTCGTGATTCGCTACGAAGGACCCAAGTCCGGACCGGGCATGCGCGAAATGTTGATGGTGACCGGCGCCATGAAAGGGGCCGGGCGCGGCGGTGACTGCGCGTTGGTCACCGATGGTCGCTTCAGCGGGGGCACGCACGGGTTTTGCGTGGGTCACGTGGCGCCGGAATCGCTCGACGGGGGGCCCATCGCCCTGGTGCGCGACGGTGACGTCATCAACATTGACGTCGAGACCCTCTCGATTGACCTCGTGGTAGACCCCAGTGAACTCGAAGAGCGCGCGCGCCACGTACCGGTCTTCGTGCCCCGCTATACGACGGGAGTGCTGGAGAAGTTCGCGCGTCTCGTCCAGGGCGCGGAAAGAGGTGCGGTCACGACGAGGTGACGGCCTTGTGCCGTGTCGATCCATGTGCCAAGATAAGTAGGTGACGACCCGACTTCAAATTCTCGAGGTAGTAGTAGGCGCCCGGCGCCAGTAGTCACGCTCACACGTACTCTGGAGGCCTCCCAAGAAAGGGAGGCCTTTTTGCTTATCTAACGACAAAGGAATATGGTGCAACTCACAGGAGCCCAAGCACTCATCAAAAGCCTCGAACAAGAGGGCGTCGACACGATCTTCGGCCTGCCCGGCGGCGCCATCCTTCCCGTCTATGACCCGCTGCTTGACTCCACGATTCGCCACATACTCGTGCGCCACGAGCAAGGCGCAGGGCACATGGCCGAGGGCTACGCTCTGGCAACGGGACGACCGGGCGTCGCCATGGTCACTAGCGGACCGGGCGCCACCAACATCGTGACGCCAATCGGCAACGCCCATATGGACTCGACCCCACTGGTGGTGATCACGGGCCAAGTCGCCACGGCCGCCATTGGGACCGACGCCTTCCAGGAGTGCGACATCACGGGCATCACCATGGGCATCACCAAACATAACTTCCTCGTGCAGTCGGCCCAAGAGATTCCCCGCGCCGTCGCGGCCGCGTTCCACTTGGCGACCACCGGTCGCCCTGGTCCGGTCCTGATCGACGTGCCCAAGGACGTCACGCAGTCCATGATGGACTGGTGGTATCCGGCGACGGTCGAAGAGTACGACCTCCCCGGCTACCGACCCGACCTCGAGCTCGACAACGGGGCTGTGGAGCGGGCCGTGGCCCTCATCAACGAATCGGAACGACCGCTCCTCTACGTGGGCGGCGGCACGCTGAAGTCCAACGCCACCCACGAACTCCTCGCCTTCGCGGAGCGAACCGGCATGCCGGTGGTGACGACGCTGATGGCCAGGGGATCTTTTCCCGATTCGCACGAGCAGCATCTGGGCATGCCCGGCATGCACGGGATGTACACCGCGGTCACGGCGATCCAGAAGTCCGATCTCTTGATCTCGCTCGGGGCGCGCTTCGACGACCGCGTGACGGGCAAGATCTCGGCGTTCGCGCCCGAGGCGAAAATAATCCATGTGGACATCGACAAGGCGGAGTTCAACAAGGTTCGCCAAGCCGACGTCGCCATCCAGAGCAATGTCGCCTCGGCGCTCGTCGCACTCGACGCGGCGCGCGCGACGCCGCGCAACCTCGACGTCTGGTGGAAGACCATCAACGCGTGGCGTGACCAGTACCCACTCGTGTACGACGAGCCCGAATCCGAAGGACCGCTTCGCCCTCAGCACGTCATCGAGGCCATTGCCGCCACCGCAGCGCCCGGCACGATTGTCGCGTCGGGTGTGGGCCAGCACCAGATGTGGGCCTCGCAACATTGGAAGTTTGACGAGCCCCGAACGTGGATCAATTCGGGCGGTGCCGGCACCATGGGCTTTGGCGTGCCGGCCGCGATCGGGGCCAAGGTCGGGCGACCGGACCGAACCGTCTGGTGCATTGACGGCGATGGTTGTTTCCAAATGACCGCGCAAGAGTTGGTGACCGCGAGGTCCGAAGGGATACCGATTAAAGTCGCCATTCTCAACAACGCCTACCTCGGCATGGTTCGCCAGTGGCAAGAGATGTTCTACGAAGAGCGCTACAGCGAGGTGTACCTCAGTGCCGACCTGCCCGACTACGTGAAGTGGGCCGAAGCAATGGGCTGCGTGGGACTGCGCGCGCGCACGGTGAAAGAGATGCACGAGGTCATCGAGCAAGCCAACGCCATCAACGACGTACCCGTGGTGATCGATTTTCGCACCGACGCTTCGGAAAAGGTGTTTCCGATGGTGGCCTCGGGGGCCAGTAACGACGACATCATGGTGCACCCCTCCCAGCGAGGAGCGTCGCGGTGAGTCCCGAACCGTATCTGGGCGACACCACTCGCACGCCGATCCGCCACCACATCTTGTCGGTCTTAGTGGAGAATAAGCCCGGTGTTCTGGCCCGCATTGCCGGGCTCTTCGCTCGGCGGGGCTTCAACATTTACTCGCTCGCCGTGGCGCCGGCGGAAAGTCACGCCAGGTTCTCACGTGTCACCATCGTGGTGGACGCCGAGTCAGCGCCACTCGAACAGATTGTGGGCCAACTCGACAAGTTGGTCAACGTGGTGGCTATCACGGACCTCGCACCTCGCGACGCCCTGGAACGCGAACTCTTGATCGCCTCGGTGCCGGTGGACGATGACAATCGCTTGACGGTGCTCGACACCATTACTCACGGGGGCGCGTCAATCGTCGACGTCGGTGCGACGTCAGTCACGGTGATGTTGGCCGGTACACCCGACGCCTGCGACGAACTGGAACGCTCACTGGAAAAATTCTCCGACGTCGAACTCCACCGAACCGGCCGGGTCGCGCTCCCTAGACTTGGTTAACCGACTCCACCATTCACCTCCACAAAAGAAGGACTTCCCATGACCACGATGTACTACGAAGCTGACGCCAAGCCCGAGCTCTTGATGAGCAAGAAAATTGCGATTCTCGGTTACGGGTCGCAAGGTCACGCGCACGCGCTCAACCTCCACGACGCCGGCTACGACGTTCGCGTCGGACTGCGTATGGACTCGTCCTCGGTGCTGAAGGCCGAGGAGGCCGGTCTCAAGGTGCTCTCCATCGCGGACGCGTGCGCCGAAGCTGACGTCATCATGGTGCTCGTTCCCGACACCGAACAAAAGCGCACCTACGACAGCGACATTGCGCCTCACCTCACCGCTGGGAAGTGCCTGCTCTTCGCGCATGGCTTCAACATCCGTTTCAATCTGATCAACCCACCGGCCGACGTGGACGTGGCTATGGTTGCGCCGAAGGGTCCCGGCCACCTCGTTCGTCGCACGTACTTAGAGGGAGGCGGCGTGCCGTCGCTCATTGCCGTTCACCACGACGCCACGGGACAGGCCCACGCAATTGCCCTCGCCTACGCCCACGGCATTGGAGCGACGCGCGCCGGCGTCCTGGAAACGACGTTCACCGAAGAGACCGAGACCGACCTCTTCGGCGAGCAGGCCGTGCTCTGCGGCGGAGTATCGGCGCTCGTGCGCGCCGGCTACGAGACACTGGTCGAGGCCGGTTACCAGCCCGAGAGCGCCTACTTCGAATGTCTTCACGAACTCAAATTGATCGTCGACCTCATGTACGAGGAGGGGATTACCGGCATGCGCTTCAGCGTCTCGGACACTGCGGAGTACGGCGACCTTACGCGTGGTCCGCGCGTCATCAACGAGTCGGTGAAGAAGGAAATGAAGCAGATCCTCACCGAGATTCAAGATGGCACGTTCGCCGCCGAATGGATTCTCGAGAACGAGATTGGGCGACCGCGCTACCGCGAACTCCGTGACGCGGGAAAGAGGCACCCCATTGAGGACATCGGAACAAAACTGCGCGACATGATGCCCTTCGTGTCAGCCGGGAAACAGAAGGTCTCTGAGATTTCCGGTGGCGACACCGACTGACAACCGTCGTCAGTGGTACCGCAGGAGGTAGCTGATTGTCTCGCACGTCAAGATTACTTCGGTTGAACGTTGCTTTGACGTGAAGAGAGCCACGACCCGTGAGTGACCGGCCTTCGGGATTTTCCTAGGTAATTCCTTGACGTGCTGAACTGATTGGGCGGAACCCATCACGAGGACGCAGTTGGACCGAGCGAAACTTCTGGTTGGGAGCGTACTGACCGGAGTCCACTACTTCGAACCGGTCGCTGACGCGACGACCTCCGATCGCTGGAATTTCGACGTCGCTCACATTGCTCGGTCTGTTGAGCTGAGGACCGAGTGGGGAATACTCAGTCTTGTCTCCTCGAATGCGTCCACCGAAGGAGGTTTCGAACTCGAGCTCGGTGCGCACGCCCTGGACGGCGAACACCACCGGACCGAGTTGACCACCATGAATGATGATGCACGATGGGGTGGGCTCATTGGCCGTGCGATTACAGCGTCGACCCTTCTCTGGGTCGATTCGGCCACTGTGGTCCGCTTGGACGGTAAGAAGGTCCACTTTTCCCATCATTTCTCTTCTGACAACGCCAGGCCGAGGGGTGTTCGGTGCCAAGCAAACCTCGTGGCGCACGCGTATACGACTGCCTCACCGCTTGGACCCACCGGCGCAGGTACCTCGCCGACTGATTTATGAACGTTCAGACACTCGCGGAGAGATGTAGTGGCCTCTCGCGTCGCCACTCGATGCCGCAAACGTGTCTACGGCTCAGGTGTTACCAACGATGTAGTTGATGCACGCGCAGAGTGACGCGACGTCCTCGGAGTCGACACTCGGGAACATGGCAACGCGGAGTTGATT
>JANXXO010000074.1 GCA_025350565.1 Acidimicrobiaceae bacterium | reverse complement strand
GCGGCGACGGCACCGTCGCTCGGCACGGCCGGCGCCGTCTCCGTCGCGGCCGGCACCACCGTCACCAATACGGGTTCCACCACGTTGAGCGGCAACGTCAATGTCTATCCCGGTACGGCCGTGACGGGATTTCCTCCCGGCAACATCGGAGGAACGCTGAACGCCGGGGGACCATCTGGTGGCGTAGCCAACGTGGCCGCGAATGACGTGACGTCGGCCTACCTCCAAGCTCTCAACGCGCCATCAACCGCGGCGCTCAACAGCGACCTTGGCGGCCAGTCCCTGGTGGCCGGTGTGTACTCCGCGAGTTCAGGCATGTCCTTGACCGGTTCCCTCACCCTGGTGGGCGATGCTAATTCCGTTTTTATCTTTCAAGCGGTGAGCACGTTGACCGTCAATCCCAACAGCACGGTGGTCCTCTCCGGCGGTGTGCGGGCGTGCAACGTCTTTTGGCAAGTGGGAAGTTCTGCGACCCTCGACACGGCCAGTTCCTTTGTCGGCACTGTCCTCGCGCTCTCCTCAATAGTAATGAAGACCGGTGCCACCCTGCAGGGTCGCGCCCTCGCCCAAAACGGGGACGTGACGTTGGACGACAACACCATCACCACGTCGACGTGCAGTGCCCTGCCGCCGGCGACCACCACGACCACGACGGCGACCACCACCACGACCACGACCACGGCCTCTCCGACGACCACCACGACCGTCACGTCTCCGACGACCACGACGACCACCAAAAAGCCCGTGACCCATAAGCGCCACGTCAGCACGACCACCACGGCACCACCGCTGGTGGGGCCTCCCGTTACCGGTGGGGGCCCGACCCCCTCGCACGGATCCCTCTGGCTAGAGCTCGCGGTCGCGGCGGGTGGCTCGGTCCTGTTGATTGGTTCGGGTCGACGTCTTCGAACCGTTCGCGAGTAGCCACGCGTGACGAGGCGGCTACTCATAACCGGCGTCGCGGCGGCGGTACTCGCGGGGGGCCTCGTGACGGCGTTCGCCTTGTCGTCACCCGTCACGCTGCACCGGCGCGTCGCTCCGATGGCCGCCGTACGAATCGCCACCACCAGGCACAGTATGAAGTCGGCGGTCGTGGCGGCGATGAAAGTGAGTCTGCAAGCTCCTTCGGTCACCGTGCCGATTGACGTGATCATCCCCGCCATTGGCGTGAAGAGTCCGTTACTAGCCGTCGGTATGACGAGTTCGCACACGATGGCCGCCCCCGAAGGCGGCCCCGGAAGTCCAAACTGGTCGGACACGTTCTGGTACCGCGGGAGCGCCGTGCCGGGAGCGGTCGGTACCGCCACCATCGCAGGCCACATCGACGATCGCTTCGGCGACTACGCGGTTTTTGGCCGCCTGTCGAGCCTCGTACCGGGCAACCGGATCTACCTCCGCAATACCAAAAACGGGGTGAGCGAGGAGTTTGTGGTGACGAGGTCGCACGCCTACACGCTCGCCCAGGCGACGACGCGACCAGTGTTGGACCTTATCTACGGGACGGGACCACCTCGTGGCCTGCCGGCACAACCGTCATCGGACGGACTGGCGCACTTAAGTCTCGTCACGTGCGCCGGTACGTGGGCGCCTGGTCTGCACACCCACAATGAGCGTCTCGTGGTCTCAGCCGTCCGCGTTCGCTAAGTGGCGAGCCACCGTCTTCTGTAACGAAGTGGCGCGTCGCACGTAGATTGGCGGGAACGCGCACTTCTAGGGATGGCGACGTGGCCGACAACTCTCGCAACCTGGGCACCGACGGCTTCGCAGACGGTGCACGCTATGACGCGGTGCGTCCGGACTATCCGCGATCGGCCCTCGCCTACCTCGTGACGGCGTTAGGCATCGACAGTGATGCGCACGTGGTGGATCTCGGGGCCGGGACAGGTATCTTCACCAATCAGCTTGTGCCCTTCGGTCCGAGAATCACCGCGATCGAGCCGACCCCGGGGATGCGCGAGGTGTTCGCGAAGCGACTCCCCACGGTCACCGTCCTCGATGGCCGCGACGTGTCGATTCCCCTAGCCAGCGGTACGGTCGATTGCGTCATCGCGGCTCAAGCCCTTCACTGGTTCCATGCCCCCGTGGCCCTGGAGGAGATTCACCGCGTGCTGGTCGACGGGGGGCGACTCGGTCTCGTGTGGAACGAACGCGACGAGTCGGTCGGGTGGGTCGCCGATCTCGGTCACGCCATGCGCTGGCCGCACTTTCAACCGTACGAAGTGGGAAAGGACTACGCACCGGTGGTGGCGGCCGGACCGTTCGTCAACATCGAACGGAGAAAATTCTCGCACTGCCAAACCTTGAGTCACGAGCTCCTCGCTCAGCGCGTGCTCTCGACCAGTTACATCGCCGTGATGGATGCGCCGGAACAATCGCTGGTGATGAAAGAAGTTGACAAGGTCATTCGTCGTCAACCCGATCCGGTGGAACTTCCCTACGTGACCGACGTGTACCGAGCAACGGCGGCCCTTCGTTAATTAGGCGTCGGGGCCCACAAGACTCAAGGCCGCCAGGGCCATAGTTTCCAGGATCGCTCTCGTCGCCTCGATGTCGCGCCGCGCCGCGCTGTGGGGCGTCGAATTGAGAAGTCCGAAAACCGCCTGAATCTTCGTTCGCGCGAACGGCTCAGAGGCCGTGGGGTCCAGCGCACGAAGGACCTCTACCCACACGTCGAGGTAGGCCCGCTGGAGGCGGCTCACCGCCTTGGCGTCGGCGACGGCCAGACTCGTGAAATCGTGGTCCTGGATGCGAATGAGCTCGCGGTCGCGCAGCGCGAACTCCGTGTGGAAGGTGATCAGTTGGCGCAGCGCCTCCAACGGAGTGCCGTGACGCAGGGCCGTTCCCTGCTCCAACAACTCTTCGCTCACGCGCAAGAGGAGATGCGCCAAGAGCGACTCTTTGCTGTCGAAGTGTCGGTAGAAGGCCGGACCACTCACGCCCGCCTCCGCCGCCACGTCGTCGATGGAGACCGCGCGAAACCCCCGTTCGGCGAAGAGGCGACTCGCGGCGTCGAGCAACCGCTGGCGTCGCAGCGCCTTTAATTGACTTCGCTGTGTTGGTTCTTTCACCTACTGACCCCTGGACGAATGGCCCCGTCGCTGCTACACTTTTTTCAGTTAATCAATACTAACTCAAATGGGGGCACGTGGAAGAGCTGACCAGTACGGCCGATCGTCACGGCGAGTCCTTCCAACGCAACGTGGCCGCGCACGTCGCCCTGTACGCCGAGGTGCAGCGACGCACCGATCTCTCGTCGCACGGTCCCGACGCGTCGCGCGATCGCCACGTCGCTCGGGGCAAGTTGCTACCGCGCGACCGCGTCGACACACTGCTCGACCGCGGTAGCCCTTTCCTCGAACTCTCGCCGCTCGCGGCCACTGATTTGTACGACAACGAGTCGCCGGGAGCGGGCATCATCACGGGCATTGGTCGCGTGAGTGGTCGCGAATGCGTCATCGTCGCCAATGACGCGACCGTGAAGGGCGGCACGTATTACCCCATGACGGTGAAAAAACACCTTCGGGCCCAAGAGATCGCCCTGGCGAACCGACTGCCCTGTCTTTACTTGGTTGACTCGGGCGGAGCCTTCTTGCCACGCCAGGATGAGGTCTTCCCCGACCGTGATCACTTCGGCCGCATCTTTTTCAATCAGGCAACCATGAGCGCGAAAGGGATCGCTCAGATTGCGGCGGTGCTCGGCTCGTGCACGGCGGGTGGGGCCTACGTGCCGGCGATGTCCGACGAGACGGTGATTGTCCGCGACCAGGGCACCATTTTCTTGGGTGGTCCGCCACTCGTCAAAGCGGCGACCGGCGAAGTGGTCACGGAGGAGGAACTGGGAGGGGGAGTGCTCCACGCACGAACCTCCGGGGTCGTCGATCACCTGGCCGACGACGACGCCCACGCCCTCACCATCGTTCGCTCGATTGTCGCCACTTTGCCTCGCCGGTCACCCCGGCCGTGGGACGTGCGCGAGACCGTGGCACCGGTCGTGGACCCGTCCGAACTCTTAGGGGTGGTGCCGGTCGACCCGCGCACGCCCTACGACGTTCGTGAGGTCATCGCTCGGCTGGTCGACGGCAGTCTCTTCCACGAGTTCAAGGCGCAGTACGGGGCCACCTTGGTGACGGGCTTCGCGCACCTGATGGGTCATCCCGTGGGGATCGTGGCCAATAACGGCGTCCTCTTCTCCGAGTCGGCGGTGAAGGGTGCCCACTTCATTGAACTATGCGACCAACGCTCGATCCCCCTCGTCTTTTTGCAAAACATCACCGGTTTCATGGTGGGCCGTGAGTACGAGGCCGGGGGCATTGCCAAACATGGCGCCAAGATGGTGACGGCGGTCGCGTGCGCACGAGTGCCCAAGCTCACCGTCATCATCGGCGGCTCGTTCGGCGCCGGCAACTACTCCATGTGCGGGCGGGCCTACGGTCCCCGGTTCTTGTGGATGTGGCCCAACAGCCGAATCTCGGTGATGGGCGGCGAGCAAGCGGCCGCAGTGTTGGCGACGGTGAAGCGTACGCAAATTGAAACATCGGGCGACGAGTGGAGCGCCCATGACGAAGCGGCGTTTAAAGAACCAATTCGTCGCCGTTACGAAGATGAGGGCAACGCGTTCTACTCCACGGCCCGGCTCTGGGACGACGGAATCATCAGTCCCCTGGAGACTCGCGCGACGCTCGGGCTGGCCCTTTCGGTCTGCGCCAACGCGCCCCTCGACGACATTGCCTACGGCGTCTTTCGGATGTGACGAGCGTGTTCGAGTCGGTCCTCGTCGCCAACCGAGGCGAGATTGCCGTGCGAATTCTTCGCACTCTCCGGCGCCTCGGCGTTCGCTCGATCGCGGTCTACAGTGACGCCGACCGCGAGGCGCGTCACGTGGTCGAAGCTGACGAGGCGTACTATCTCGGTCCGACGACGCCGAGCGCGAGTTACCTGAACGTCGAACGACTGCTCCAGGCCTGCGACCTGAGCCGGGCGCAGGCCGTGCATCCCGGTTACGGCTTTCTTTCGGAGAACGCACGCTTCGCCGAAATCTGCGCCGCGACGGGCCTCACCTTCATTGGACCTTCACCGCGAGCGCTCGAACTCATGGGTGACAAGATTCAAGCGAAGTTGCGGGTCGCCGCGGCCGGCGTTCCCGTCGTCCCGGGCCGCCTGGCGTTAGCCATGACCGACGACGAACTCGTTGGGGCCGCGAACGAGATTGGCTTTCCGGTACTGGTGAAGCCCTCGGCCGGCGGCGGGGGGAAAGGGATGCAGCTCGTGGAGCGGGCCGAGTCACTGCGTGATGCGCTCGCGAGCGCGCGTCGTGAATCAATCTCTTCGTTCGGTGACGACGCGCTCTTCCTGGAGCGCTACGTCGAACAACCGCGCCATATTGAAGTCCAAATTTTGGCCGACAACGCGGGAACCGTCATCTCCCTCGGCGAGCGCGAGTGCAGCCTGCAGCGCCGTCACCAGAAAGTCGTGGAAGAGTCGCCGTCGAAACTTCTCGACGAGGAAACTCGACGGCGCCTCGGCGACGCCGCCGTCGCCTCGGCGCGAAGCGTCGACTACACGGGTGTCGGCACGGTGGAGTTCATCGTGTCGGCGAAGCGTCCCGACGAATTCTTTTTCATGGAGATGAACACCCGCCTTCAAGTGGAACACCCGGTGACCGAGATGGTGACCGGTCTGGACCTAGTGGAACAACAGCTCCTGGTCGCCAGCGGCGAACCATTGACACCAGCCGTCATGAAGGTGAAGTCAACGGGTCACGCCGTGGAGGCGCGTCTCTACGCGGAAAGCCCGGAGCGCGGTTTCCTGCCCACTAGCGGACAGATACGCACCTTGCGCGAGCCCGTGCTCGACCACGTGCGCGTCGACAGCTCGCTGCGACCCGACCTGATCGTCGCGAGTGAGTACGACCCGCTCCTCGCGAAGATCATTGCCTGGGGACCTGATCGTTCGAGTGCCTTCGCCCGCTTGCGCGACGCACTCCGTGCGACGGTCATCTTTGGCGTCGAGACGAACGTGTCATTTCTCTCCCGCCTGGTCCAGCATCGCGACGTGATGCACGGTGACCTGGACACCGAACTCATTGAGCGAGAACTCGGCGAACTCGTTCCGTCCGCTCCCTCCTTTGCGGCCCTCGTGCTGTACGGGTTAGCGCAGCTCCAACGCAGTCGGGCTACGGACGGCGCTGATCCGTGGGATGCGCCGAGCGGGTGGCGACTCGGAGGCACGGCGCACCCCCTCACGTTCCACGTCGCGCAACGAACTGGTCCCTCGATCGTCCTTCGCCTGTCGAACCGCGACGACCAACTCGTTGCTTCCAGTGACCAGGGCGACGCGGCGGTCAGTCTCACCTCTCTGGGCGACGAAGCGGTTGTGCGGGTCGGCGACGAAAGTTATCGGGCCTGGTTTAAGTTCGACGGAGCGACGACGTGGGTGTGCGTCGATGGTGAAACGTGGGCACTCACCGAAGCGGTGGCTCGGCGTTCTACGACCACGGCGAGTTCGAGTGCCGAGGTCCGCAGTCCCATGCCCGGCACCGTAGTGGCCACGCACGCCGTGACCGGCGACGCGGTCGAAGTGGGTCAAGCGCTCGTGGTGGTCTCGGCCATGAAAATGGAGCACGTGCTCACGGCTTCGCAACGCGGGTCCGTCGATATTCTTGTGCGAGAAGGTGACGCCGTTGTCGTTGACCAAATTGTCGCTCGTCTCATCCCGCTCGAGGATGGGTGACGAATGCCCATGAATCAACGATGAGAGAAATGAGGAACCGGTGAGTGACGAACGACCAGTGGTGCAGCAACGCGGCCTGTGGTTCGAGGAGTTCGAGCTCAACACCGTCTATCGTCATGCGCCCGGTCGAACCGTGAGTGAAGCTGACAACATCTTGTTCTCGACATTGACCATGAACCCCCAGGCCTTGCATCTGGATGAGGCGTGGTCGAGTGGTCAACCATTTGGCGCCCGACTGGTCAATAGTCTCTTCACGCTGTCGACCATGGTGGGGCTGTCGGTGGCCCAATTGACGCAAGGGACCATCGTGGCCAATCTGGGTTTTCGTGACGTCCGCTTTCCGAGGCCGGTCTTCCACGGCGACACGCTCTACTGCGAGACCATCGTCGTGGAGAAGCGAGAGTCCCGCTCTCGACCGGCCGAGGGCGTCGTGACCTTCGAACACACCGCGACGAATCAACACGGCGAGGTCGTCGCCGTTGCCATTCGGGCCACCATGATGCACCTGCGCCCTCGAGACACGGCGTGAAGTGGGAGCCTCGCGGTCCGGCCCTCTTGTTCTGTCCGGCCGACCGACCCGAGCGCTTCGCGAAAGCGCAGGCGGCGGCCGACATGGTAATCCTCGACCTCGAAGACGGGGTGGGGGCGAAGGACAAGGACCGGGCCCGGCGAGCGCTCGCCGAGACGCCACTTGATCCACGCCGAACCATTGTGCGCGTGAGTCCGGTCGGGACGGACGATTTTGCGCATGATCTGCGCGCCCTCGACGAGACGCCCTACGCCGTCGTGATGCTGGCCAAGACGGAGTCGGTTGACGACGTACGGGCGCTGGGGGACTATCACGTCATTGCCCTCTGCGAGACAGCGAGGGGCGTCCTCGCCGCGCCCTCGATCGCCGCGGCGCAAGGAACCGTGGGGTTGATGTGGGGCGCCGAAGACCTCGTTGCGTCGTTGGGTGGCAACTCGAGCAGGGACGAGGACGGTCAGTACCGCGACGTGGCCCGCTCCGCTCGCAGCCGGGTCCTGCTCGCCGCCGGCGCCCACGGCGCCGCCGCGATTGACGCGGTCCACCTCGACATAGGCGACCTCGATGGGCTCGCACGCGAAGCGCACGACGCCGTGGCGTCCGGTTTTAGCGCCACGGCGTGCATTCATCCGTCCCAGGTCGAGACCGTTCGTGGCGCGTATCGACCCTCTGAAGCAGACCTTGCGTGGGCCGAGGCGGTGCTACGAATTTCGGCGACCGCGCGTGGCGTGTTCGTCTTCGAAGGGCGAATGGTCGACGCTCCCTTGCTTCGCCACGCGAACGCACTCGTTCGCCGGGCTGGGAGCGAACGCTCGAGCGATTAGTTGTTCGCTCGCAACGAGGGCGATTGCGTGTGGAGGCTTTGGGTGACCGTGCAGACCGAGACGCGCAGGGGTAAGGCCGCGATGAGGGCACGATTTCCCGCTTCCACCACTCGCAACGCGGTCACGTTGGCGGGCTTGCATAGTGAGGTCGGCCAGTTGCCGGTCACACCGACGCCGACGGCGACGTAGGCCGCGCGACCCAACGCCACGACGGTCTTGGTGTGACTGGTCACCAACACCCTTGACCATGGTCCGACGTAGGACGACGTCGCGGTGTTGTAGCCGCGCACGGCAATGGGAGGCACCGTGCACGCCGCTCCACTATTCACCAGTTTGAGCGCGTAGTAGTCAGTGCCGGCGGCCCCGTTCGCCCCGCCCAGCGACGCGTGCAGATTCGTCACCGAACACGTGGGGAAGGCGGCCATAGCGACGGGCCGTGCGGTGGCGGCGCCCTGGCGGGGACTGGCCGCCCCGCTCGCCATGGCGTAGGCGAAGCCAGTGGCCGCGATCACGCCCGACAGCGTGGCGGCGATCCAGCGTTGGCGCCGACGTTGGCGCCGACGCGCCTCTTCGATGAGGAGCTGCTCGGCTTCGCGGCTGAGCGGGTAGGTGGTCAGAATGTGGAATTCGCGTTCGATGTCGTTCTGGGTAATCACTTGGGTCATCATCAATCTCCAGGTAGTTCAAGCTCCGCTTTGGTGCTACTATATATAGCACCATGTTCACTGTCAAGTTACAACCTGATGAACCTCTCGCCCTTCATGATCAGGTCGCGGCGGAGCTCCGTCGAGCCATCGCCGACGGCGAAGCGGCCCGGGGCGAACGACTACCACCGGCGCGAGACCTCGCGGCCGTACTGAACGTGAACGCCAACACCGTCCTTCGAGCACTGCGAATACTTCGCGACGAGGGGTTGCTCGAATTCCGTCGTGGTCGGGGCATCACGGTGAGTGGCTCGCCCGAAAGCGGCGCCGTAGTCACCAAGGCCCGGGAATTGATCGAGTTTGCCCGAGGCCACGGCTACCGGCGAGAAGAGTTGGCCCGACTGATCGAATCGCTGCCGTAGACGCAATGGTTTCGAGTTTGGGTTGAAGCCCCATTCCCGACGTCGTGAAGGCCGCCACCGTCGCGGCGCGGAACGTTCGGTACGATTTGGCGGAGTCCTCACGAAGGAAGGTCGAGCTTCGTTGACGAACAGCCCGAACGATGCCACGCCCACGCCGACACCCGGCGAGCAGATGGTTCGCCGGCGGTTGATCTCGGGCGTCGCGCTCGCCCCGGCCGGCGCCAACGTGATCATGCAGCTTTCGCGCCTGCCCATTGGTCGCGCCGTGGCGCGAAGTTCGGTCCACGATGGCGCGCTCATGCGTCATCCGGTGAAGAGGACGCGCACGACCCTGGCCTACATCATGATCGCCCTTTTTGGCACTGAACTGGAACGAAGCGTCCTTCGATCCCAGGTGGACGGCCAGCATCGACGAGCGAATGCCGGCAGTGACGACGAACCACAGACCAACGCCTTCGATCGAGAACTTCAACGGTGGGTCGCACTGTGCATGCATCGCGGCGCCCTTGATTCGGTGACCTTCCTCCACGGGGCGCTGAGCGAAGAGGAACAGAGCACGCTGCTGCAGATGAGTTCTCGTTTCGCCACGACACTGCAGGTGCCCCTAGCGATGTGGCCGGCCAGTCCGCGTGACTTCGAGACCTTGTGGCGGGCGCAGCTCGACGAGATTTCCTTCGACGAGGTCACTCGCGACTACCTCGTGGGAGTCGCCTCGCTTCGATTCCTCCCTTTTCCCTTTGACCGCATCCTGGGACCGACGCACCGTTTCCTCACGGCGGGCTTCCTGCCGGCAATCTTTCGCGACCAGCTGGGACTCGCGTGGTCGCCGCGTCGCGAGCGTTGGTTTCAGCGCGCAAGGATGTTCCTTCGCGCACTGAATGTGCTCCTGCCGCAGCCGCTGCGGGAGTTCCCGTGGAACATGGTGGAGCGCGACACGAAGCGCCGCATCCGGCGCCATCAATCGATCGTGTGAATCGAGTGGCCATCCATCCTTGACCACCTGCCGAAGCCTTCGGTCGGAGCGGCGTCGTGTTGTCGCGGCGCGGGTTCCAGGGCATAACCTTCCACAAAGTAGAAGGACGACAATGGCACAGGGTCTCGGCACCAATCCCAACGCATTCGCCACCGAGTTGTTCAACGGTCTACCGAAGCGCTACGACGCGCTCGGCTATCTCCTTTCCATGGGCCAAGACCGCCGTTGGCGCGCGGCGACCGTGGACAAGATCGTGGCCGGACCGGGCGAACTGGTGCTGGACGTCGCCACCGGCACCGCGGGGGTGGCCCTGGCGCTACGCGCCGCGACCGGGGCTGAGATCATCGGTATCGACCTCAACGGGCGCATGCTCGAAGGAGCACGACAGAATTTGGCCAGGCGCGCCGAAACCGGGGTCCGTCTCGTGCAGTGTCGAGCGGAAGAACTGCCCTTCGCGGACGACACGTTTGATGCGGTCAGTTTCACGTATCTCCTTCGTTACGTTGACGACCCTGCAGCGACGGTGACCGAACTGGTGCGCGTGCTGAAACCGGGCGGTCGCCTCGCCGGCATGGAGTTCTACGTGCCCCAGCACCCCTTCTGGAAGAAAATGTGGTGGTGCTACACGAGGTGTGTGCTCCCGCTCGGGGGTCTGCTCACCGGGGGGCGCGAGTGGTACGAAGTCGGTCGGTTCCTTGGGCCCAACATCGAAGGTCACTACCGCCGTCATCCGGTGGAGGCGACCGTCGGGTACTGGCGCACGGCGGGCATGAAGGACGTACAGGTGCGGCCCATGTCGCTCGGGGGAGGCATCGTGATGTGGGGAACTAAAGAGGGTGATGCCTAAGAGCGCCGAAGGCCCGGCGTTCTACGCAACCGGTCGCCACGGCGCGTGGCGTGACGTGCGCGCCGTTCTGCACCCTCCCTACACCGCGTGGCATCTTTCGTACGTGGTCCTCGGCGCCATGATTGCCCACGTGGTGAATTGGGCCATCCTCGCCTGGACCTTGCTGGCCTTCTTTCTGGCCGTCGGCATCGCCGCCCACGCCCTCGACGAACTGCGTGGTCGACCTCTCGGCACCGAGCTGCCCGGGTGGTTGCTCGCCAGTTCCGCGGCGCTCGGTTTGGGCGCAGCCACGGTGATCGGCGTCATCGCGGCGACGCGAATCGGCGCGGGTCTGATCATTTTCATCGTGGTCGGTGCCTTCTTCGTGCTCGCCTACGACCTGGAGTTGTTTGGTGGCGTCGTGCACACCGACCTCGGCTTCGCGCTGTCGTGGGGCGCGTTTCCCGTGCTCACTTCGGCCTACGCGCAGACGCTGACGCTGTCCTGGGGAGCCATCGTGCTCGCGGGCTCCGCGGCACTGTCGTCAGCGGCCCAGCGAAATCTCTCCAATCCCGTGCGGATGATTCGACGTCGCGTCACCGCGGTCGAGGGGGAGATTCGCTTCGCTGACGGCTCGACGCGCCCCATTGACCGGGATTTTTTGCTGGTGCCCTCGGAGCGGGCCCTACGAGCCCTGTCGCTCGCGATGATCGGCGTGGCCGTTGCCTTCGTGCTCGTTCGTCGCCTGCCCTGAGACCCAATTCATCCCACGCTGCGGATGAACTCCTTGATGACCCGGGCCGCCTCGACCGGCCGTTCGAGGGCCCACCAATGTCCCACGTCTCGCAAAGTTTCTTCCCGGGCGCCGAACATCACCGCCACCTCGTGTGACTTTCGCTCGTCGGCGAACGAGTCCAACTCGGGGTAGAGCACGAGTCCGGGCACCGTCGACGGTCCGAACGCGTCGCCCCAGGTCGCGTAGATATTGGGTACGGCCGAGCGGTAGAGATCGAGGATGCACGCGCCCATGGTCGCGTCGGCCCAACCGCTCACGGCGAGCGCGTCCTCGTGACCCAGGTGAAATCCCTCGTACGCCTCGGCCATGGTTTCCAGCGGGAGAGCGAGAACGGCCTCGAAGTAGGCCTCGCCGTCGCCGGGAGTTTGCCAGGTCTTGGCGAAGCTGTGCCACTCGGTCGCGCGATGGGCGCCGTTGGCGGCGTCGGCCGTCCACGTGCGGAGCAGGTCGGGCCTCGTGGCGACGATCCGATAGGTGAGAAGTGCGCCCCAGTCGTGCGCTACGAGGTCCACTGGTTCGTCGAACGATTCGAGCTGCTCGACCAGCCAGGTGGCGTAGTCATCTTTGGTCGCCCCAAAGTCATCGGGACGCGGACAGCCGAATCCGGGAAGTTGGAGTGCGACCGTCGCTTCATCGAACTGCGCCCGTACTTTGTCCCATAAAGCCGACGTTTCCGGAACGCCGTGAAGAAAAACGATCATGTCCGAAGAGTACTCAAGCGCTCGACGGCACGATGACGAGAGGGACCGGTGAACGTTCGGCCAGTTGCAGACTCGTGCTGCCCAACATATGGCCCGCGTGAGCTCCCTGGCCCCTCGTGCCGACCACCAACATCGTGGCGAACGTGGGCGACTCAACGACGCGTAAGAGCACCGAACAGGCGTCGCCGTCGCGCACGAGCCAGCGGACCCGCGAACGATCGATTCCAGCATCGCGACAGAGTTGATGGACGGTCTCGTCGTACTGCACTTCCACGTCGCCTGCGCCGAGATGTTCGAGCAAACCCACGGCGTGGACGAGTACCACACCGCAATCGTTCCCGACGGCAAAGTCGAGCGCCCACCGCAGCGCCGCCTGCGAGGCCTGCGACCCGTCGAATCCAACAGCCAGCGGTGGCGACGTGCTCACGGCGACCCTTCGGCCGCGCGTTGTTGATGCGCACTTTCGAGAGCGACGGAGCGTTCGAAGGCCGCGCGAGCAATGTCACTGAGGCCTACTTCAGAGTTCGTGACTGCCTCGCCTTCGTAGTCCGCGCCGAGGAGAGGTGAGAAAGTGGCGGCGACCGAGTGGCGCAGGGCCTCTAGGTTGTAGCCACCCTCCAGGAAGAGCGCCAGCCGGTTGGCGTCCGCGTAGGACGCCACCATTGTCGCCAACCTGGCGAAGTCACCGCTCGAGAGCGCCATATCGGCCAAGGGATCGTCGCGGTGCGCGTCGAAACCGGCCGAGACGAGCACCCACGTCGGGGCGAATTCGTCGATCACCGGGGCAGCTAACTCTTCAAAAGCCCGACGCAGAGCATCGCCCGTCGTCCGGGCGGGTAGGGGAATGTTGATCGTGGCTCCGACGGCGTCGAGCCCACCCACCTCGTGTGCGTTCCCACTGCCCGGGTAGAGCGGCCATTGATGCGACGAGACGTAGAGCACCTTCGGGTCGTTCCAGAAGATGGCCTGCGTCCCGTTGCCGTGGTGCACATCCCAGTCGACAATCAGGACGCGCTCACCCTCGCTGGTGAGTTTCGCCGCCGCGACGGCCACGTTGTTGAGCAGGCAGAACCCCATGGCACGGTCGCGCAACGCGTGATGACCAGGTGGCCGAGCGGCGATCAAGCCCACGCACTCGTCATGTTGACGCATCTCGTCGAGGACGACCAGTCCCGCACCGGCCGCGTGTTGGGCTACGGCCCACGAGTCGAAGGTCGCGTAGGTGTCTTGATCAATACTGCCGCCGCCGTCGTAGCAAAAGGCTCCTAGCTCGTCCAGGTAGAACGACTCGTGCACTCGCGACAGTTCCGTCCGCGTCGCGGGGCGCGAATCGACGAGGTGAAGGTCCTCGCCGAGGTGGAGATCCCCGATGCCCGCTAGCGCCGCCGTGAGACGGTCCGGACGTTCGGGATGTCCGGACTCTTCGTGGCCTTCGTCGCCGTAGGGCCGGTTCATGATCAACATGGGGGATCGCTCGCTGACGGCGCGTCGACGCGAGCGCTTCGTCGAGCGCGACTGGCCCGGCTGGCGTCAGTTGGTTCGAGCGCCAGTCGCGCCGAGATGACTTCGTCGCGCAGTGTTGACGTCACGGTGAAACCGGAGGATCGAAAGACGCCCATCATGCTGCGGTTGTCCGCCTGGGTCTCGGCGGTGAAGGTCGTGATCCCGAGGGACCGCGCCACCTCGGCCAGGTGCGCTAACAACATCAGGCCAACGCCTTGACGATGAAACTCGTCGGCCACGACGAAGGCGACCTCGGCCTCCGAGGTGTCGGGCACCCGGTCGAAGCGTCCCACGCCGATCAGTTCGCCGCTGCGTTCAACGACGTAGGCAAAGCGGTTGACGTAGTCGACCACCGTGAGGTGCTGGACTTCACCTTCGCTGAGGCGCGGGTGCAGAGAAAAGTAACGTCGATAAATCGATCGAGACGAAAGTCGGTCGTGGAAGTGGACGAGCGCTGCAGCGTCGTTCGAGCGAATTGCCCGCAAGGACACGAGCGCACCATCGTCAGCGACGACCTCGCGGGCCCACCGCTCGGGGTAGTTCGTCACCTTGCCTGTGACGTCACTGGTGCGTCGATCATTCGACACCGCCTTTCGAAGCCACTCTTTCGTCGCTCAGTGAGCGAGGGTCGTGCGGGCCACGTTAATTGCCGTTCCCGTTCCCGTTCCCGTTCCCGTCACCGTTTCCGTTGGCGAAGGTCGAGGTGGTGGCTGGCGTGGTCGTCGGGGGGCCAGTGGTCGGGGTCGCCGCCGCGCCAAGTCCGAGCGCGGTGGCCAGTGCCGTGAGATCATTTTGTAAGAGGACGCCATTGCTCTTGCCGATGTAACCCTTGCTGACACCTACCGCGATGGTCGTGGCCGCTTGTTGCAGATCGCTCGCGGCCTGTTGGGCGTTACCAGAGTTCAGATCGGTGACGGCCAGCTGCGCGGTGGCGGAGATGCTCTGGGCGGATTGGGGTCCGACCAGCCCCGAGGATTGCCCCGCGACGACGTCGTTCACGATCTTGGCCAGAGCATGCGGCACGCTCGGCAACGTGGTGGTGGTCGTGGGGGGCACCGTCGTGGTGGTCGTCGGCGCAGACGTCGTGGTAGGCGGCGTCTTATTGGTGGCGCTCAGGGCGAAGGCGACGATCGCGCCGAGGACGACGAGCGCCGCCACGATGGTGGCGGCGATACGTCCCCTGGTCCAACCTGCGCCCAACGCCGCCGGCGAACGTTGGGTCATTGGTGCGGAACGTGGGGCGACAATGACGGTGCCGCCGTCGTGACCGGCGGTCGAGACCCTCCCCGCAATGGAGGTGGGTAAGTCACCGAGCGACGCCGAGGGGACCCACAACGCGCTGTAGGCCGGGGTGACGAGCATGGACGCCACGTCGGCGGCGGTGAGTCGGTTCTCCGGTTCGTGGGCCAACATTCCGGTGAGGAGCAGCTTCCACGGCACGGGGAGCCCATCTGGGAGTAGTACCGGTCCCGCGAGGCGTCGAGCGATGACCTCGCTCGGCGTGCCGGCGTAGACCCGTTGTCCCGTGAGACATTCGAGGAGGACGATGCCGAGCGACCAGACGTCGGCCGCCGGACCGACGGCGTGATCCTCAAGTTGTTCGGGCGCCATGTACGTAGCGGTGCCGAGCATGGTGCCCGTCAAGGTCAGCGACGAGGTATCGACCAACCGCGCGATGCCGAAATCCGTGAGTCGGGCTCGTCCGTCAGAGCCGAGGAGAATATTGGCCGGCTTGACGTCGCGGTGCACGACGCCTTGCGAGTGAACGTAAGCCAGTGCACCCGCGAGGGATGAGCCGATGTCGGCCGTCTGGGCGGTGCTCAGCGACGTGACACGCAACGTCTCAGCGAGACTCGACCCGTCGACGAACTCCATGACGAGGTAGGCCATATCACCGTTGACACCGGTGTCGAGGAGCTGGACCAGTCCGGGGTGTTCGAACCGTCGCAGTGCCTGCGCCTCTTGAGCGGACCGTCGGGCGTATTCCTCGTCGGGTGAGCGGACAATCTTTATCGCGACGTCGCGACCCGTTTGTTCGTCGGTCGCCCGAAAGACGTCTGACATACCGCCGCGGCCCAGAAGTGGGCCAAGTCGGTACTTGCCGTCCAGCAACTCGCCGGTGGAACTCATTTCGTCACTTTCAATGGAACCCCGAGCCGAAAGTAATGCTCACGAGGGACGACGAAAACAACATGTCTTGGCGATTGAGCACACGTGCCTCCGCGATGTTCACAACAAGAGAATGTACTGATCTGATGACTCAAATCTATCGAACCGCGTCCAAACAGCGTCCCGGGTGGTCGTTTCCGTCTGCGAAAGGGCAATCGCGGGACTGTTTCGGAGAAACCTCGCCGCCCGCCACCTGCGAGGACCCCATGGATTCGCTCGTTAAGCGCCCGCACGATACGGCGCTCGATGGCGCGAATGATCACCGCGCACCTTCGGACAGCAAGTGACGACAAAGTTCACTGGTCCATGATCAGATCGCACGGGTAACCCCGTCACGCTGGCGCGTCGTGCGCTCCAGGATCCCCAGCGTGGCGCGAAGTGCCCCTTCGGAGATGACGGGGAAGATGTTGGCGTCCTTCCACTTCTGGTCAATGTCGGACCAGTCGTAATACGAGGTCACCAAGGTGCCGTCCTCAGTCGGCTCGAGGCGGTACCCGTAGATGTGATTCATCGGCGGGCGTATGGCTCCCACGAGACTCCAGGCGATCTCGCGATCTTCCTCGAAGGTCACAATGGTAATCGTCACGTCGTAGCGGCCCAAGGGGTAGTCGTTCAACGCTTCGCGGTCCATGTGCACCACGAACGTATCGCCGACCGCTCGCACCGGGTCGCCCGTGGCGTCCATCAGCATGCCGGTACTGTCAATCGCGACGTGTCCCTGTGGATCGCGAAGCACCGAGAATATTGACGACGCGGGCACGCTCATCGTGCGGGCCACTTCAATTCGTTCGATGGTCACACTCGCCACCTTACGACCGATCGGTCGCCAGCGACGGTGCTACGTACTCAACACCGACTCGGGGCCCCGGCCGGGCGTTCAACGCAGGGCGCTTAAGTTTGTTCGCGCTGTGCGTGTCGCAACGACGCACGAGTCGAGGATCATCCGAGCGATTAAATGCTTCGCAATGAGAAGTCGGTATTCAAAGTTTGTGGCCATTGTCGTCATCGATGTCGTACGGTGGTCGCATGTGTCGAAACATCACTATGTTGCGAGGACTCGAGCCGCCGGCCACGCACGAAGAAGTTCACGCGGTCGCTCTGCAGTACGCGCGAAAGGTGGGGGCGGTGACGTCGGGTCCGCTCTTGACGTCGCCAGCGTTCACCGAAGCCGTCGAGGCAATCGCCCTCGCAACCGAGAAGCTCCTCGAGCACCTTCCGCCACGACGAGTACCGCCGCCCATCGTGCCACCAAATCGTCGGCGGGCCACGACGACGTAATCAGTGAACTGCCGTGCGCCTACGAAGCGCGCTTGAGACCTTGGCGTTCTTTTTGGTTCGCCACCAGGACTTCGGCGATCATTGCTTGCTGCGCACCACTCATCTGACCGAAGGCCGCCAAGGAAACGGGTTCGTTCATGTTGGTGTTTTGCGTGCGTTTGGTGGCAAGCCCAATGGCCCATTTGAAAAATCGCATACATCCTCCTTAGGAGAAGTCCGACAAGCAATGTTCCATCAACATGCTAACTATGGGTTCACAAAAAATGAGGGATTGTCGACGAAACGTCGCTATGGACGCGCGCGAAAATGTTCTATTTCGCGAGGCGCTTGACCTTCAGATGCGCTGCTCGTTGCGTGAGCATGCTCACGTTCACTTCGCCGAACTACGAAAGTATGAATCGTTCAATAGCGTGAGCGAATCCGTCGTCGTCATTGGACGTGGTCGCTTCTTTCGCCGCGGCTTTGACGTCGCTTAGGGCGTTTCCCATGGCGATGCTGAGGCCGGAGCGCTCGAACATCGAGACATCATTGAAGGCGTCACCGATGGTCGCAATGGCGCTGGAAGGAATTTCGAAGTGACGGGCGAAGAAGTCGACGGCGTTGCCCTTGTTGGCCATCGGGTGCGTGATGTCGAGGTAGTACGGCTGGGATGCCGTGGCGGAAATTCGCGCTCCCAGGGTCTCGTTCAACACGACCTCGACCTTGGCCATGGCTTCAGCGTCGTCACTGACGCCCACGATCTTGACGGCGTTCGTACACACCGCAGCCAAGTTCGACCGCTCCACGGGTTGAAAGGCCACGACGGACGCCTCGTGCTGGGTATGGGGGCCCTGGAGGTCGCGAACGTACCACTCCTCGCCTTGGTACACCCAAGTCGAGACGTCGTGCTCCTCCAAGATCGCCACGACGTGGTGTGACACTTCGTCGTCCAAGGTGAGTTGGTTGATGACGCGCAGGTCGGGCTCCACGATCATGGCGCTGTTGAAGGCCGCGATGGGCGTGGTCAGCTGCAGGGGGCCAATGAACATGGACAGGCCACGAGGTGGGCGACTGCTGGTCAAGGCGAAGAGTATGTCGCGTTCGCGGAGTCGCTCGACCACGGCAATCGTTCGAGGGGAGAGTTCCTTTTGAGCATTGACGAGCGTTCCGTCGACGTCGGAGAGGACGAGGACGATGGGCGATGACGTCACCTGGGCAGCGACCAGCGATCGGGCGCGGTGATTCGGTCGATGGACACTGGTCCCCACGAACCCTTCGGGTAGAACTCGACCGCGGGCGGATTCTCGAGTACGGGTGCCGCAATTTCCCACTGGCGTTCAATACCGTCGGACCTCGTGAACAGGGCCTGATCACCCAGCATGGCTTCGAGAATGAGTCGTTCGTACGCTTCGAGGTTGTTGGTCAACTGAAACGAGTCGGCGTAGCGAAAGGTCATGGTCGCGGGACCGAGTCGCATCTGGGGACCGGGCTGTTTGGCGAGGAAATGGATCTGAATCGAACCGGGATCGGCGAACTCGGCCACCAGCTCGTTGCCGTGTCGTTGCGTGTCAGAGTGATCGACCGGAAATATCTTCATCACCGGTTCGTCGAAACCAATGGTGACGACCTGACGGCTCTCGGCCAGGCACTTGCCGGTACGTAAGTAAAAGGGGACACCTTTCCACCGGGTGTTCTCAATGGTGGCGCGCAGCGCGACGAACGTCTCGGTCTGGGAGTCGGGGGCGACGCCCTCTTCGTCGCGGTAGCCAATGTACTGTCCGCGAATGACGTGCTCGGGACTTAATGGCGCGATGGCCTGGAAGACCTTGTCGATCTCGTCACGCAGTGGTTTGGCTTCGAAGGAAATCGGTTGTTCCATGGCTACGAAGGCCAGTACCTGTAACAAGTGCGTCACGACCATGTCGCGAAACGTCCCGGTCTCTTCGAAGAAGCCGCCGCGGCCTTCGATGGACAGTACTTCGGGCACGTCAATCTGCACGTAACTGATGTGATTGCGATTCCAGATCGGTTCGAAGAGTCCGTTGGCGAATCGAAGGGCCAGAATGTTGTCGATCGACTCCTTACCCAAGAAATGGTCGATGCGAAAGACCTGGGATTCGTCGAAGTTGGCGGCGATGACATGATTGAGCTCGCGCGCCGACGCTAGGTCGACGCCGAAGGGCTTCTCACAGATGATCTTCGAATTCTTGTTGAGTCCCACCGCGCCCAGCATCTCGATGATGCCGAGCACCGCCGTGGGCGGCACGGCGAGGTGGATGAGTTTCTCCACGTCGCCCCCCATCTCTTTTTCCGCCTTCTTCACGGCCGCCTCGAGGGTCCCCGTACCATCCTCTTCGGCCGTCGCGAAGAAGAGCGTCTTTTGGAACTCCTCCCACGCCGTACCCTCGGGCTTGTTCGATCCGAACTGACAGACGGCGTCGTACGCGCGCGTGCGAAACTCCTTGTCGGAAATGGCCGACTTCTCTCTCGAGCAGCCAATGATTCGGTATTGGTGGGGCAAGAGCCCCGCGACGGCCAGGTGGAAGAGTCCCGGCAAGATTTTTCGCTTGGCGAGGTCGCCGGTGGCGCCGAACATCACGAAGATGTGATCGGGGGGAACCTGACTGCTCATGTCGTCGGGAGTGGACGTCATCTCATGCCTCCGTGATTCGATCTGGCCACCGTTCTACCGGTCGCGACGAAGCGTTCGCTCACCGAGGTAGGCGCGAACAGTCCGTGCGCGGCCACGCCCGGCACGCTGGCCAGGTACCGCGCGAGTTCGTCGGGTTCGCCGATCTCGCCGTAGTAGTCAGCAATCACGCCGCCGTCGGGACTGGGACCGACGGCGCGCAAACGAACGGCGCCGAGTTGGCGCAGCGTCGCTTGCAGACCGAAGGCGCGCAGTTCGAGGGGTACCGGCGATCGAAGGGCGGACACCAACTTGGAGGAATCGGCAATCACGATGAAACGTCGGGTCGCGCCGGCCACGATCCGTTCACGTAAGTGGGCCCCGCCGCCGCCCTTCATGAGCCATCCGTTCGAAGCGATCTGGTCGGCGCCGTCGAGGGCGACGTCGAGTTCGTCGAAGGTGTCGAAAGGCAGCACCTTCAGACCGAGACGTCGGGCCGCCACCTCAGTTTGCAGCGACGTGGCCACGTAGCGAACGTCGAGGGCCCGTCGAGCCAGCGACGTCAACAAACACGCCACGGTCGAACCCGTACCCAGTCCCACACGCATGCCCTCATGCACCACGTCGGCCGCAGCGTCGGACGCGACTTGCTTCTCCTCGTCCGCGTTCACGAAAGAGCGGCGGCGTCGGCCATGACGAGCGACGCCGCCGCCTCCACGCGTCCGGCGGGAATCGTTCGGTCGCCGTCCAATAACTGTGCCAAGGCTGATTTCTTATCTTCCCCCGTGACGAGCCAGAGCAACTGTTCAGCTCGCGCGAGGGCCGGGTAGGTGAAGGTCATTCGGTGTTCGCCTTGGTAGAGACCGCACACCGCCACCAACGCGTCGCGCACTTCGAGATCGGGGTCGCCGGGAATAAGTGAGGCGGTGTGGCCGTCAAGTCCGAGCCCCAGGTGCACGAGGTCGAAGCGTTCGGGTAATAGTGCCTCGTAGGCGCGAGTGGCTTCGACGAGATCCTCCGCGTTGACCGGCATTGGCACGATGTGGGGACGGGCGTTGCCCAAGCTTCGTTCGAGGTTGGTCAAATTTCGTGTCTCGTCACCCGCGGGGGCGATTCGTTCGTCGACCTGGTACAGCGTGATGTTCGCCCAGTCCAACGTCATGGTGGCCAGCCGTTCGAACATGGCCCACGGTGTTCGACCGCCACTCACGGCGAAGAGAAACTGGCCACGCGTCAGGATGCAGCGCTTCGCGAACTCGACCACGTACTCGGCGGCGGCGTTGGCCACCAGCTCAGGGTTCTCGAAGGTACGAAGTTCGTGGCGCACTACGCGCCCTTTTCGGCGTGGCCACCGAACTCGGCGCGCATGGCCGAGAGGACCTTGGCCGTGAACTCGCCCTCGCCGCGTGATTCGAATCGCTGCCAGAGCGCCGCGCTGATCACCGGCGCCGGCACGGACTCGTCGATGGCGGCCTCAACCGTCCATCGCCCTTCTCCCGAGTCCGATACTCGCCCGCCGTATTCGGCGAGTTCCGGTGAACGGGCCAAGGCGTCGGCGGTCAGGTCAACCAGCCACGAACCAATGACCGACCCGTGACGCCACACCTCAGCCACTTCGGCAAGATCGAAGTCGAACTGATAGAACTCCGGTTCGCGCAGGGGCGTCGTTTCGGCGTCCGGCTCGACGGTCATCGTGCCGATGTTCGCGTGCTTCAAGATACTGAGGCCCTCGGCGATCGAGGCCATCATGCCGTATTCGATGCCGTTGTGGACCATCTTCACGAAATGGCCCGCCCCGTTAGGCCCACAGTGCAGGTAGCCGTGCTGGGCGGTGCCCTTGGTCGTGGTGCGACCTTTCGTGGGTACCGTGCCGTCGTCCCCGGGCGCGATGGTTTTGAAAATCGGGTCGAGGCGCGCGACCACCTCATCCTCGCCCCCAATCATAAGGCTGTAGCCGCGATCGAGTCCCCAGACGCCGCCGCTCGTTCCGCAGTCGACGTAATGCAACTGGTTGGTGGCTAACTGTTTCGCGCGCCGTATGTCGTCGCGGTAGTAGGAGTTGCCGCCGTCGATCACCACGTCGTCGTCGCTGAGGTACGAAACTAGTTCGTCGAGGGTCGCTTGGACAATGGCCGCCGGCAACATCAACCACACCGTCCGAGGCGCCGTCAGTTTGGCCACGAGGTCACCGAGGGAGGTGGCACCGAGCACCCGATCCCCTTCGAGCGCGGTGACGGCTGCCTCATTGACGTCGTAGACGACGCAGTGGTGACCGTCGCGCACCAAGCGCGTCACGAGGTTCCCTCCCATCCGTCCGAGCCCCACCATTCCCACTTGTACTGGCTGGTCAGTTGCCATGGCTGTCCTCTTTTCTTTTCAGTTCTCGGTACAGCGAAATCAGTTCGTTGGTGGACGAGTCGTGGTCGAGCACGGGCTCGTCGTTCGATTCCAGTTGGGGCAAAATGGCTACCGCAAGCACCTTGCCCAACTCCACGCCCCACTGGAATCGAACGACGAGCCCGTGCTCGACCACGACTCGTCCACCAACGAACTGATTTCGCTGTACCGAGAACTGAAAAGAAAAGAGGACAGC
>JANXXO010000029.1 GCA_025350565.1 Acidimicrobiaceae bacterium | reverse complement strand
GCGGGTCCCACGATGACTCCCGCGACGGGACCTTGAATACCTACGGACAGCGCGACGGTACGAACGAATCGAAGTTGATTTCGCGCCAGGGAGTGTTCGCTCCCATCTTGTGGGTACAACGACTCGCTGTCGACACTCACTGCATCGGAATTCAATGGGTCCACGGTGCTGTCGACCTCCCTGGTAGTCGCGCTGATGTTAGTGGAACTCTGGACGGCGAGCGTGGAGCAGTGGGCCCTCGCCTTCGCGCACTATTCATAGCGGAAGAAACCCAGGTCCGGGATTTTTATTTCAACTGCGGTCACCGCGATTCGCACGAAGAAATCAACTTCGGCCGTGCGCGGCTCGGCCGCTCGTCACGAAGAACACCTTCGCCACCCGTTTCTGCCATTCGCCGCTCTTGCTCGCTTACCGTGGGCAGAGCGTGGGCAGAAACGCCAGTGACCGTCGCAAACCGACGAAGCTCCGGCTGTCAAAGTTGAACCAGGGCCTGGGTCGGACCAATTCGAAGGCGAGACTCCCCGTCGACCCAGTGAGAGGGATCACCCTCTGCCACTCTGACTCGGACTGAGAGTCGTGGGGCCTCTGACCTGCAGTTCCCGGGCCGAGTCACTCTTGACCATCGGGGCTCATGTGCAAAGATTTCAAAAATGTTCCGTAACTCGGTTGCTTGCCGTTGTGGGTCTCAACGAACTTAACGTCCAATGTGTTTTCATAGGTTTCCTCCCCGGATGATTGCATGGGGGCTTGTGGGCGGTCCTCTGGCCCCGTCTCGGAGTGAAACGAGGTCTCGTCGATACCATCGTGACTATGGGCAGCACCGACCATTGGGACTCAACGGCTTCGCTCTTGGCGGCGACCTCGGTGCCGGCTGGACGTGATGCGATGTGGGCGACGGCGTTGGCGTTCCTCAATGCCGGTGACCGTGACGATGCCCATTTGGTAGCCAGCGTGCTGGTTGTCGAGGCCGATGGGCGCGTCCTGCTCGCCCGCCACCGCCGCTACGGACAATGGGGCCCAGTTGGCGGACACGTCGAATCCGGTGACGCCAGCCTCAGCGATGCTGCGGCGCGCGAACTCACCGAAGAGTCGGCACTTGTGGCACGCGTTCACCCGGCGCCAATCGACGTCCATCTCTCGACCTACCGGTGCCGGACCACCACCGAACCGGTGCTCCATCTCGACGTCCTCTTCGCCGCGATTGTCGCCGGACCGACCCCAGATCTCGTCGCTAACGAGGAGCTCGCGGACCTCGAGTGGTTCGACCCAAACGTCCTGCCATTCCCTCTCACACCGGACGCCGCGGAACTGATTACTTTTGCAGCTGCCACCCTGCAACGTTGACCACCCACCGAGCGCGTCACGACCACTGCACACACACGAAGGGTCACCCAAAACCACCTCCACTGACAGTCAACCGCGGCTGTTCTGGCCTGATCCCGGTGAACTGATCAAGTGACTCATTTTCAGAGGGTCCTTCCAGGCCCACCAGATTGTTGTTCTGTCTCGGTCTGTCCCTGAGAAATTGATACCAGCTGTTGCAATGCCCGGTAACGCCGAATGAGCCGCCGGTAGCGGCTGACCTTTGTCAGTCGATGTATGACACACCACTTCGTAGGACGGTGGAATGACGTCCCGAATAGCCCAGCGAAAACGTCCACTGACCCCCGGAACTTCACCGGCGGACCGGATCGGAGACACCCGTCTATTCCGCGGGAGTTATGAAGCAGGACTGACGGTCGCCGTTTGCTTTTTGATCGCCGCGGAACGCCGGGCGGTGAACTCCGCAATCGAGCTGGCAAGCACGCCGCCCGACGCGAAACTCGTCATATGGAGTGCGTCAGTGTCAACATCGATTCGACCGGCCACCATGTCGAGTATTTGGCGGTTACCGGAGGTGGCCTGTGGCGACCACTGGGCGATTGCCGCTGCCATTTCCAGGGTCCGTGCTCGCAACTGTTCGCGACTGACAATCTCACTGACGACTCCCGACGACAACGCCATTTCCGCAGTGACGACGTGACCGCCGAGGAACATGGCTCGGGCCACGCTCTGTCCGAAGGCGTCGACCACGAGACGAATGCCATTTTCCGAATAAGTCAATCCCAATTTTGACGCCGGTATGGCGAATTTGGTTTCCACCGAGGCAACTCGCACGTCGGCGAGCAGTGCCAACTCGAGTCCGCCGCCAATCACGTTGCCGTGGAGCGCGACGATTATGGGATGGACCGACGAACGCAGGGCGGCGAAATTCAGTTCGTGGGCAATCAGGGCACCGGCGTCACCTCGACTCGCTTCGATGAAGTCATAGCCGGCACAAAAATCCGGCGGCTCCGCGGTGATGACGATGACCTTCGTGCCGTGAGGTGGATTGGCCACCAAGTTGTCAATCCGATCGATCGTAGATCGTCCCAGGACGTTGCGCCGGTCGCCATCGGCGAGGTGAATCTCGAATACGCCATCGACCACGCGGCTCACCGCGATGGGCGTGGCCGGTGGGAAGGCCAACCGCTCGCGGCGGCGGTCCTTTAACCACTTCGTGGATCGTCGCAGTCGATCGGCTCCTCGCGTTCGCATCAACGTGACAGATCTGCCCATTCGGGTCGTGGTACTCACTGGCCTCTTCTCTCCGCGGTTGTGTACGTGGCTCTTCGCTTCACTCGTCGATCACGTTCGGACCGTCTCGGCGGCACTTCGAAACTCCTCGCGTACTTCCTCGGAATGTTCGCCGAGCGTGGGCGGGGGGCGCCGAAGCGCCACCTCACTTCGGCTGTAGCGAAGGGGGCTGCCCGGCAGTTCGATCGTGCCGAGTGAAGAGTGCGTCGCCGACCACACCAAGTTCTGTTGGCGCACTTGCGCGCTGGCGTAGACGTCATCGATCGTCTTCACCTCTCCCGCCGGCACGCCGGCGGTGTCAAATTCGGCGAGCCATACGCGCACCGTCTTGGTCGCGAGTACCGGCGCCATGGCGCTCGATAACTCGTCGACGTTCGCAATGCGGTCGGCGTTGGTGAGAAAACGACGGTCGCGAGGATCGAGATTGAGCAACGGCGCGAATCGTCCCCAAATGGCGTCATTGCCGACGGCGATAACGATGGGGCCGTTGCTCGCGGTGAAGACGCCATACGGACAGACGGTGGGATGTTGATTGCCTGAGGGAGGCGGTACCTCGCCGGCCACCAAATACCGAGTGCCCTGAAAGACGTGCAGCCCGATCTGACCAGCGAGCAGTGAGGTCGAGACTCGTTGACCTCGTCCACTCGCGACCCGTTCTATGAGGCCGCCCATTATCCCGATAACCCCGAAGAGGCCCGCCGTGAGGTCGGCGATCGGCACCCCCACTTTCAGCATCGGACCGGCCTTCGTGCCGGTAAGCGACATTAGGCCTCCCTCCGCCTGCAAGATATGGTCGTAGCCCACGCGACGGCTGTCGGGGCCGTCATCGCCAAATCCGCTTATCGACAGACGTACCAATCCAGGATTGAGCGCCTCGAGCTGAGCGTCGCCGAGATTGAGGCGTTCCATGACACCCGGCCGAAAGTTTTCGACAATCACGTCGGCCCAACGCACGAGCTTTTCGATGATCGCGCGCTCGTCCGGATCCTTTAGGTCAATGGTGACGCTTCGCTTATTACGGTTCGTGGAAAGAAAATAGGTGCTTTCGTCACCCGTCGGTGACGCCATGAAGGGCGGACCCCAGAGCCGGGTGTCGTCACCGGTGCCAGGCTGTTCGACCTTGATCACTTCGGCGCCGAGGTCGCCCAAAATCATCGTGGCGTACGGCCCGGCCAGTACGCGTGAGAAGTCGAGGACGTTGATGCCGCGCAACGGACCACCGCAAGCAGTCTGCTCGCTCCGCTCGCTGTGCGCGCTGTTCATGAAGATATCCAATCTAGTGGCGTGACTCGCTTCCATCCTGACAGTCAAGGTCTTCACGTCGCTGGACGGTGCCAACGATTCGAAGACCTTGACGTCCGGACCGCTATTGAGGGCGCGCTCGTGACGATGACGCCAACGTGACCCCGCAGAAGAATCGCGCGACGCCGAACTCCTCGCGACTGGCGACGTCACTCGACTTCGTAGACCGCAACGTACGGTTCGTCCGGCGAACCAATCAGCGTTGTGTGCAGGGTCCACCCCGTGCCGCGCATCAATTTTTGCAACTCTGTCCGAGAGGCGAAGAACCACGAGAACCAGGCACTCGGTGAACGGTCGTACCAAACACGGAGTCGGCACTGGCCCAGTGCTCGACCCAAATCGCGGTTGCGTCGGCAGTAGCGATCGTCGATCACCGGTACCCCGTTCGACGAAGGACTCGTGCTCTCAATGAGGATGCGAGCGCCAGACGGGAGTTTCTTGGCCCACGTCGTCAAGATTCGTTTCGCACGTATCGGAGTACCGAAGACCCCCAAGTTGTTGCCGAACAGGATCAGCGTGTCGTAGTCGCCAACATTGATGACTAACTGGTCTACGGTCGCAACTTGCGTTTTTCGAACGCCGTGGAGTCGCGCCGCTTTGACGGCGAGCGGCGACGAATCGATGCCGACGACGTCGCCGCCGCGCTCTTGGAGATGTAGTGCCGCGCGACCGCCGCCACACCCAATGTCGGCGACGCGACCGCGCACGAACTGAATCGACTTCTGCTCGGCGCTCGGCCATTCGTCGAAGTCCATGAGGTAGACCTCGGGGCCAGCGCCAATCTCAATGACACCATCGTCACGTTCGATGATTTCGGGTTCCGTACCGCCCTGGACCCAATCGAGCAATGCTTTTCCGAACGCGTCCGTCGTTTCTTTCACGACACACGATTGCACGAAATGGCGCGGGCCAAAAGTCGCCCGGCTCTCACGTACCTCGAAATACCGGTGCCGCGAGTCACGACGATCGTCGAGCGCCAGAAGGAGTCGTATCGAATTCTGACATTGGCTCCCCTTTTCATCGTCACCTAGCCCGCGTCGGCGCCCGTTTCGTCCGAGCGATGGGTCTGATTGACTGGCGCTTTGAGTTCCCACATCGAGGCGACCAACTCCAGGGAGCGCAGCCGCGCGTCGTGCGAGTGGACTCTCGTTGACACCATGATCTCGTCGCTGCCCGTGCGTTGTTGAAGGTCACGCAGACCTTGGAGGACACTCGCCGGGTCCCCGATGACGTGACTCGACATGGCTTCGCGCGCCATCGATCGCTCATCGTCCGTGAACTCGTACGCCGCGGCCTCTTCGGGCGACGGGAGCTGGCCGCGTCGACCCGTCCTCATCTGCACGATGCTTAACGCGGATGAACCCGACAGCCAGAGCGCTTCGTCCGACGTGGGAGCACAGATGACTGACACGGCCACCATGGCGTGCGGTTGCTCGAGAAGTATCGACGCTCGAAACGTCGAGCGATACTGCGCCAACGCTTCATCCACCAGGGTGGGGGCGAAGTGGTACGCGAACGAGAAGGGAAGTCCGAGCAGTCCGGCCAGTTGTGCGCTGTAGGTCGACGAACCGAGCAACCACACCTCGGGTAGATAGCCGTGGCCGGGATTGGCGAACGGGTGTGACGGCGGACCTTCCAGCGGGAGCAGGTATTTGATGAGCTCCACCACGTCGTCGGGAAATCGGTCGGCGCCGAGATCGGCCGCGCGTCGAAGGGCCCGAGCGGTGACGTGGTCCGTGCCGGGCGCGCGTCCGAGGCCGAGGTCAATACGGCCGGGATGGAGTGCCTCCAGGGTGGCGAACTGCTCGGCGATGACGAGCGGAGCGTGGTTGGGCAACATCACACCGCCCGAACCGACGCGGATCGTCGACGTGGCGTTGGCGACGTGCGCAATGAGCACCGCTGGCGCCGAGCTCGCCACGGCCGGCATGCCGTGATGTTCGGCCACCCACAGTCGATGAAATCCCAGTTGTTCGGCTCGTATCGCGGTCTCGGTCGTCTCGGCGAATGCCTGGGCCGCAGAGGAGCCGGTCGTAACGGTCGCGAGGTCGAGTACGGAGAGCGGAATCATGGGTTGGTCCATTTTAGAAACTTTGTGACGATTCCGAACATTTGTGCGAACCAACTGGACCGACTGGGAGTCTGTATCTCTATGTGGGCAACGTGCGAGACCATCCAACGCGACGTGAGCGCGCAGTGAGGCATGGGATGGACGTGGACGAGTTGCGCACGTGGCTCGACGAGGGTTACGCCAGTTCGGTGCGTACGGCGTACCTGATACTCGGCAACCGGCCCGACGCCGAAGATGCCGTGCAAGAGGCTTTCCTTCGCGCGTGGAAGTTTCGCGACTCCGTGGCGGAACACTCGAGGTTTCAGCCGTGGCTCTACCGCGTCGTCGTGAACACCTGCAACTCGAAACTTCGCAAGGAGATCCCCCACCGTGACCGTCGTGCGCCCGAGCTCGACCACTCGAGCCACTACCACGTCGACGATCCCATCAGTCGTATCGCCGTCACCCAGGACGTCATGCGAGCGCTCGGGGACCTCCCCGCACATTTGCGCATCGTGATCGTGCTGCGCTACTACGCCGACCTGAACGAGCTCGACATCGCCCATGTCATCTCTCGACAACCGGGCACCGTCAAGTCTCGACTGAGTGAAGCTCGGCGCCGATTAGCCGTCCATCCCGCACTGCAATCCGAAGCGGCACCGTCCGCACAGGCGCACAAGGAGCAATCATGACCATGTTCGACGAAGCGACGCTGCGAGCGGCCCTTCACGAAGCGGCTGACGGTTTCGCGCCTTCCGACGAGTCGAAGGACGAGATTCTGACGAAGGCTCGTTCGTCCAGAAGCGATCGGGAACTTTCGCACACCGGCCGACTCGTGAGCCAGTACGGACGAGGTCGTTCGTTACTCGGCGCCGTCGCCGCCGGGGTGGTGGTGTTCTTGATTTCGGTACCGCTGCTCCACAACGAAGTCGCCTCACCGCCAAATCAGGCGGTCGCTACAACTCGCCATGGTTTGACCATTTCCGGAACCGGGTTGGTCAACATCAATGGCGCCGCTGAGACGCCGCGCCCACCGACGGTGCAGGGCTCCGCCACGGGCTCCGTCACCTTGATTAATGGCACCGGCCGAACGAAAGGGATATCGAGTGGCGTGACGGCGTCGTTGGCCCAAGCCCAGATCACATCGTCGCTGAAGGTCGAGGAAACGGGCACGGTGAATCTCTCCGTGAGCGGTAGAAACTTTGAGATGGACTTGTCGAGGCTTAACGCGTTAGCGACGTCCGACTCCGGCTACGTCGCTCAAACGCACGCTCATATTGGGTCGAAGAGTTCGGGCTCGTACTCGTCTGGTTTCGTGATCATAGAAGTACCGGTGCACAGCTTCGCTCGGCTGGTGACACAGGTGCGCCAAGTGGGCCATGCCACCTCGGTCGTCACGTCCGCCATTGACGTCACTGGACAGTACGTGGATCTGCAGGCGCGCATTCACGCTCTGCAAGTGAGCCGCCAGCAGTACTTGACGATAATGACGCGTACCAATTCCATCAACGGCATCTTGGCGGTGCAGAGTCAATTGAACTCCATTCAGAGTCAGATTGAACAGCTTCAAGGTTCGTTCGGCTTGCTCAACAGCGCCACCACCTACGGCTCGCTCACGGTCGTACTCACGCAGAGCGGCGTCACTCCTCTCGCTCACCACGCCACGTCCGGGGTGACGAAGGCGTGGCATGACTCGATACACGGCTTCGTCGCTGGCTTCGAATGGTTGATTCGCCTCGGCGGACCGCTCCTCTTCGCCCTGCTCTGCTTAGCCGCGTTGCTCTTCCTCGGACGCTCGATCCTTCGCGCGACGCGACGGCGACGAACGCTGTCGTAACGCCCTGCTCGGTGAGGTTCAGCGAGGCCTCGCGCGTACGTCGAGGGCAACCGTGCCCGCCGCCTTGTCGTGCAGCGTCTGATTGCGCGCATCCCATAGCGGCCAGAGCCAGTCGAGGAACGACACCAGAAAGAGTACGTGCGCAACGTACTCAAGCAGTCCAATGGCGAAGTACACCACGTAGCGAAGTACGGAGCGCCCCACGCTCACTCGCGCGCGATCCGACGCGGTGACGATACGGATCTTCAAAGCGCGCATGCCGACTGTCGCGCCTCGCGCGCCGGCAATCGCCGCGATCACGTAGACCGCCCAGATGACGTTGATCAAGACGACGACGATGAGCAGTTCGCGAAAGTTGGCGAGAATCAGTGTGCCGCCGGTGCACGACAGCGCTTGGGCAGTGAAGTGGCAGGTCATCGCGGCGCTGTTGTTCGCGTGCGCCGCAATGTGCACGGTGCCCTTGACCGCCACGACGTAGATCGCCGCGGCGAAGGTCGGAATGATCACGAAAAGTCCGTCAATTATTTGGGCCAGCACCCGGCGAAACCACGGGGCGTACGGCGCCGCGCCCTGATCGGCAGCGCCATCGAGCGGCGAAAGCGCCGGGTACGGCGCCAGCGCACCAAGACCCGGTACCGTTGCCGCCACGGTTGGGGTCAACGTGGCGCCACAGACGGTGCAGAGGGGGGCGCCGGCCTGCGCTTCAGTACCGCACGTGGGACAGTTCATGCTCATGCCTACCTTGTTCGCTTATTCGCATTCGGTTAAGTATGGCCCGAACGGATGGTCAGGCAGCGCTGAACTGCGGCTCGTTTCCGGGGTTCCGCCCCGAAAGTCCTTGGTTAGTGGTCATTTCCGACCAAAAAAGTTTCGCTGCAACTCTCTCGACAGATAACTCTCGATAGTGTACGCTCGAACGTATGCCCTCAGAAACTGCTAACGACGATTGGACCCCCAAGGCCTCCGACGCACCTTTTGACCGCCTCCGCAACCTGGATGATCCCAAGACGCTCCGAGCGCTTACCCACCCAGTTCGTTTGGCGCTGCTCGAAGCGCTCACCCTCGAGGGGCCACTGACCGCGACGGCCGCTGGAGAACTCATCAGCGAATCGCCAACAACCTGTTCGTTTCACTTTCGTCAGTTGGCCAAGTACGGCTTCGTGGAAGAGGCCGGCGCCGGTCCCGGCCGACAGCGACCTTGGAAAATTGTCCAACACGGCATGCGCTTTGACGACATGAACGGGGATCCCGAAACATCAATCGCCGCGAAGGGTCTCGAGCGCATGGTCTTCGCTCGGGCCATGAACCGGCGCGAAGAGTATTACAACGTGAGGCCGAACTATCCGAGGGAGTGGCAAGAGGCGACCGACGATATCGAAACTATTCTCATGGTCACGCCGTCAGAACTGCGCCAGGTCTTGACCGACGTCATGAGAATCTTCGATCGTTTCCGCGACCGGATTAACGACCCGACCAGCCGACCGGTGGGTGCCTTGCCCGTGGAGATTCTGACGTTCGCGTATCCGATCAGGCACCCCGGGACGCCACAATGACCATGCGCCAACTTGCCAAATCGCGCGACGCACGCGTGTACCTCATTGGCCAAAGCTTCTCCCTCTTCGGTGACGCGTCAATGTTCCTGGCGCTCGGGATTTGGGTCAAAGAACTGACCCACTCCAATGCCGCGGCCGGATTGACGTTTTTCTTCGGCGTGGTGGCGTCCCTCTTTGCCCCGCTCGCGGGCATGGTGGTCGACCGCGTCCGCCGTCGTCCCCTTCTCATCGTGGTCAACTTCTTGAGCGCCGCCGGCATCTTGACGCTCCTCACCGTTCGAAATTCGTCCGACGTGTGGATCATCTACTTCACGATGTTCTTCTACGGTGTCGCCGGCACCTTCATCGGATCGGCCCAATCGGCGTTCCTCACCGTGCTCATCGCGGCCGAGCAATTGGGCGACGCCAATGGTTTTCTTCGAACCGTGCGTGAAGGACTTCGCCTGATTGCGCCGCTGGCCGGTGCGGGACTTTTCGTTCTCGTCGGCGGCCACTGGATTGCCGTCTTGGACTCAGTGACCTTTCTTATTGCCGGGGCTTCGCTACTCATGTTGCACATTCGAGAAGATAAGCCCGCGCACTCCCCAGCACTTCCTGGAAGAGATCCTTGGAGGCTTCAAACACGTGAACCAAACGCCCGTGCTAAAGCGCCTGGTCATTTCGTTGGCCGTCGCGCTCAGTGTGGTCGGTTTTGCCGAAACGGGCATTTTTGCCGTGACCGGGCAGGAACTGCATCGCAGCGCGAGCTTCATCGGAGTCCTCATGGCCGCACAAGGAGTCGGAGCGCTGGTCGGAGGACCACTGTCGGCTCCGGTGATGCGGCGCATCGGCGAACGGTGGCTCTGCGGATTCGGCCTCGTGGCCGTCGTGGTGGGCGCCCTACTCTTCGAAGGCGGTTCGTTGGCGGCGGTCCTCGTCGGTGCCGTGATATTCGGCGTGGCGCTCCCCCCGCTGCTGGTCGGCGCCTACACGCTGTTGCAACTTCGTACGCCGTCGCAACTGCAGGGCCGGGCCTTTTCGGCCTTCGACCTCATCGCGTCGCTGCCCCAGACCGTTTCGATCGCTGTCGGTGCGGCCCTCATTACGACGCTCGGCTATCGGGGTGAGTTCACGATCATGGCCGCGGTCGTTGCCGCATCCGCTCTCATCTTGTTGCTGCCTATCGAGGGCGAACCAAACTTCGGACCTCGCGTCGACGACGTGGTGAGCGACAGCGTCGTCGCCGAGGCGGTTGACGCGGCCGGTGAGTTCGAGTCACGAACGATCTTTGACGCATGAAGAACGGACGGTCCATCGAGCTCATTCAGTGGAGTCGTCGCGAGGTCCGCGACGAACTTTCTACGACCGCCATGCGCAGAGCGTGGAACCTTGCTTCGTCCCGGCCGCTTCCCCGGGCGGAAAGAACGAGTCAATCAGGCGCCAGAGCGCACGGGACCGGTCGTCCAGGGTGGTTTTCGACGACCGTCACACGAGGTGGAGGATTCCTCGGCACTCGGCGCCGACGCCACGCCAGAAGGCTGCGCCACCCTTCGCCGGTGTGACCGCGGTCGTCACCGGTTGGGAGTCTTCGGCGTGGTCCCCCCGACGTTCTGGCCCGTAGGGTGGACGGCGGTGACCGACTGACCTTGGGCCACCGGTGGTCGCACACGTTAGATAAGAAGGGCATTATGAAAAAACTCTTTGTATTCGACCTCGACGGGACCTTGGCGCCTAGTAAATCGGCCCTCGGCAGTGAGATTGCCGGACTCTTGCACGACCTTTTGGGCGTCATGAAGGTGGCCGTTATCTCCGGGGGCGATTGGTCCCAATTTCAAAAACAACTCCTCGCGAATCTGCCCGAGGACGAACGCTTAAAGGACCTGTATTTACTTCCCACCTGCGGTACGCAGTTCTACGACTACGACGGACACTGGTCCAAGGTGTACTCGGAAGACCTCACCGACCAAGAGCGCAGCAAGATCAAAGACTCATTGCAAATGGCCCTCGACGAGTCAGGCATCAAGGTCGACAAGATCTGGGGAGAGGCCATCGAGGATCGCGGCAGCCAGATCACGCTCTCGGTGCTTGGCCAAGAAGCGCCACTTAGCGCCAAAGAGTCCTGGGACCCCGATTTCAAGAAACGAACGGCGATTAAGGCCATCCTGCAGCCCATGATTCCCGAATTCGCCATCAATATGGGCGGCACGACATCCATTGACGTCACCAAGCCCGGCATTGACAAGGCTTACGGCATCGCCAAGTTGCGTGACCAGTTGCAGATTCCGATTTCCGCGATGCTCTTCGCCGGTGACGCCATCTTTCCCGGCGGTAATGACTACCCGGCCCAAACCGCCGGGGTCGACTCAATCTTGGTTCGTGATCCTCTGGAAACCGCGCGCGTCATACAGACCGTCTTGGCGTGCCTCGGTGACGGCGCGACGCAAATAACCTCACCCGGCAAGGAAGTATGAGTTCATTCACGATGCAGCGTCTCGATCTCGTCATCGAGCCCGAGCCCGGCAACGCGCACGAGGTGGGAGGCATCCTCAATCCCGCGGCCACCCGTGGTCCCGACGGGGAGCTCTACCTCTTTCCCCGACTCGTCGCCGCCGGGAACTACTCGCGCATTGGTATCGCTCGGGTGCTCTTTGATGCGGCCGGTGAGCCAACGGGCATCGAACGACTCGGCGTCGCGCTGGAACCTGAAGCACCCTACGAACGACGACCCGACGGAGGGGGCGGCTGCGAAGACCCGCGCGTCACCTACGTCGAACCGTTGGCGCGCTATCTCATGACCTACACGGCCTTCACGCCCGACGGGCCGAGAATCGCCCTAGCTCAGTCGACGGACCTTTTCCACTGGGAGCGCCTCGGACTCGCGACCTTTCAGCCCTACGAGGGGATTCACTTCGACGGCGTGGACAACAAGGACGCTTGCATGTTTCCCGTGGCCATTCCCAACCCCACCCACCACAACGAGTTGGCCATCTTGCACCGACCGCTGTTCCCGGGCACGTTGCCGGAAGAAAACCTGGCCAAGGACGGTACTCGCGACGTCGATCTGCACCGCGAAAGCATCTGGATCTCCTACAGTCCCGACGGACCCAGCGACGAGCCCTACCAACTACGCCAGTTCACCTCGCACGACCGACTGGCGGCGCCGGTGTCGCCCTGGGAGTCACTCAAGATCGGTGGTGGATGTCCGCCCATCATGTGCAAGCACGGTTGGCTCTTCGTCTATCACGGCGTGGCCGACGTGCAACAAGACAACGGCACCCACCAGCTCACGTACTCGGCCGGCGTCATGGTGCTCTCCGCCGCGAACCCGCAAGCGCTGCTGTATCGAACGACGCATCCCGCGCTCGTGCCCGAGCCTTCGACCGGACCGCGGGGCACACCTTCCAACGTCGTGTTTCCCTCGGGTATTGACCGTCGCGACGACATTGGCCAACCGGACCGCTTCGACGTCTACTACGGCATGAACGATTTTCGCATCGGGGTGGCGCGACTCAACGTTCCCGACGTCTTGCCCCACCCCGGCGAGGCCGACCCGGCCACGACGGCGGCGTGAGATGGCGTGGGGCGACGACCGTGCAGCTCGAGCCACCAACCACGACGTCGACCAGGTAGCCAATTTTGAACGAAACGAAAGCGTTATGAATCGTCTGCGCCCCTACCGGCCCCGCACTATGGCCCACGGCGAATGACCGCGGTCCCACTTCGACAACGGGCATCGTGGCGCGCCCTGGCGTCGCACTTCGCGCAGATCGAGAACGTGCACTTGCGTTCGCTCTTCGCCGACGACCCCGGTCGCGGCTCGCGTCTTCGCGCGAACACCGACGAGCTCTACCTCGACTATTCCAAGAACAGGATCACCGACGAGACCCTCGGACTTCTCCTAGAACTCGCGAACGAGTGCGGCCTGGCCGAGCGACGCGACGCCATGTTCGCCGGCCAGCACATCAATGTCTCCGAGGACCGAGCGGTGCTGCACGTCGCGTTGCGAATGCCGAAAGCAACATCGTTAGTGGTCGACGGGGTCGACGTCGTCGCTGAAGTACACGCAGTGCTCGATCAGATGACGTCGTTCGCCAACCGAATTCGTTCGGGCGAATGGAAGGGCCACACCGGAAAAGCGATCAAGAACATAGTGAACATCGGTATCGGGGGTTCGGACTTAGGTCCGGTCATGGCCTACGAGGCCCTTCGACACTACTCACGCCGCGACCTCGTCTTTCGATTCGTCTCGAACGTGGACGCCACGGATTTCAGGGAGGCGGTGCGCGACCTGCGAGCCGACGAGACGTTGTTCATTGTTTCCTCCAAAACGTTCGGCACCCTCGAAACGCTTACCAACGCTCACTCCGCGCGCTCGTGGCTGGTCGACCAACTCAGTGACGCCGCAGTCGCCCAGCATTTCGTCGCCGTCTCCACGGCCAAGGAGAAAGTGGCAGCGTTCGGTATTGACCCCGAGAACATGTTCGTCTTTTGGGACTGGGTGGGCGGACGTTACTCCATGGAGTCGGCCATCGGGCTCTCGACCATGATCGCCATTGGCCCCGAGCGATACCGCGAGCTCCTGGACGGCTTTCACGCCATGGACGAACACTTCCGCACGACGCCGTTTGCGCACAACCTGCCCGTTCTCATGGGCATGCTCGCCGTATGGAACCGCGACTTCCTCAACTGTCCGAGCAGCGGCGTCATGCCCTACGACCAGTACCTCAAGCGCCTACCGGCCTATCTCCAGCAGCTCACGATGGAGTCCAACGGAAAGCACGTCACGCTGGACGGCGACCGAGTCGAGTACGACACGGGCGCGGTCTATTGGGGCGAGCCGGGTACTAATGGGCAGCACAGCTTCTACCAAATGATTCATCAAGGTACGACCATTGTCCCGGTCGACCTGATTGGTTTCGCGAAGAGTCTTAATCCCCTCGGCGAGCACCACGACATCCTCTCCTCCAACGTCTTTGCCCAGGCGCAGGCGTTGGCCTTCGGCAAGACGGCCGACGAAGTGCGCGCCGACGGCACGCCTGATGAGGTCGTCCCTCACCGCGTCATGGAAGGCAACCGACCGACCAACGTGTTGATGGCCGAGGTGCTCACCCCTCGAGTCTTGGGGCTGCTCGTCGCGCTCTACGAGCATTCCGTCTTTACCCAAG
>JANXXO010000048.1 GCA_025350565.1 Acidimicrobiaceae bacterium | reverse complement strand
GAGCGCGTCCAGGGCCAGCACGCATTCGGCCGTTTCGGCCGCCGTCACCCAGTCGCTCGTCGACACGCACCGAACGCCGTAGCCGTCCATGACGTGGCGCTCCCAACCGTCGTTGATGCGCTTCTCGCCGGGCTCGCCCAGGAGCGCCCCGCAGAAAATTGGGTAGTACCAATCCATGGCGAACTCGTTCTTCGGCGCGAAGGCCCCGGGGTGATGGCCCACGGCGTGGCCCAAGCGACCGGCGCACAGTTCCCACGAAGGACGAGCCAGATCGAGCCGCTCGGCGAGCGCCACGGCGCAGCGTAACGAGTGAAAGATTGACGACGAACCGGTCAAGAGCGCGTACGACTCGGCGCGCCCCACGGCGTCGAGCGACCAACGGATGGTGCCGTCGGGCTGTTGCCAGCGCAGCACGAACTCAATCGCGCGCTCGACCACGGGCCAAAGAGCGGCGGCGAAGTCCACGTCGCCCGTCGCCAGTACGTAGTGGTACAGACCGGCCGCCACGTAGGCGCAGACGTTGGTATCGAGTCGAGCATCCTTCACGGCGCTACCCACGTAGTAGTTGAACCAACTGCCGTCTCCCAGCTGATGGTCGGCGAGCCATCCGTAGGCCGCTCGCGCTTCGTCCACGTAGCCGGTCACGGTGAGCGCCATGGCCGCTTCCACGTGGTTCCACGGGTCACTATGACCGCCCGGGAACCAAGGAATCTGCCCGCTGACCAACTGCAGGGACGCCAGTTGGGCCGCGGTGCGCGCGATCTCGTCGGCGCCCAAGAGACCGGGTACGCCCCCGACGGAGGGCAACGTGGAGGTCACGGGGCCGGCTTGACCGAGTACACGACGATTGACTTCCCCATGAGTGGTGCCAGCACGAACTCGGCGTAACGAGTTATTCGGGGCGCCTTCATGATGTCCCAGACGAGGAGTCGGTGGTACAGCGCGACGAGCCAATGGGTGTCGTTGGTGGTGCCGACGAGACACTTCAACCACCAATAGGGACTGTGCAGTCCGTGCGCGTAGTGATGACTCGTCACCTTCATGCCCACCGAGGCGAGCCGCTGGGTCAGGACGGAACGGCGATAGATGCGGATGTGGCCGCCCGGCACGTTGTGGTATTCGTCAGACAGCGCCCAGTTGATGAGTTCGGGACCGAAGCGCGGCACGGTGATCGCCATGGTGCCCCCCGCACGAAGCACCCGCGTCAACTCGGTCATGGCGCCAAGGTCATCGGGGATGTGCTCGAGCACCTCCGAGCAGATCACCCGGTCGAAGGTGGCGTCGGGAAAGGGCAGATGCAGCGCGTCACCCTGCACGACGGCCGCCTGGACCGTGGCGACGTCGAGTTCGCCCGCGGCGACCATGGCGGCGAACATGGTGGCCACCCCTTCCACTTCGTCGCGGCCCGCGTCGAGGGCGACCACCCGTGCCCCCCGGCGCGCCGCTTCAAAGGCGTGACGACCGAAGCCACAGCCGAGGTCCAAGAGCGTGTCGTCGCGCTGCAGTGCCAATCGGTCATACCTCGCGGTGAGCACTAGTCGAAGACCATGGCGTCGGGCAGGGCTTGACCTCTCAGTAGGGCGTCGTAGCACGCCGCCGTTCCGCGGGCGGTTACCTGCCAAGTGAAGCGCTCCATTACGCGAACCCGTCCCGCGCGACCGAGGCGGTCGCGCAACGCCGCGTCGTCGAGCAACGCCCCGATCGCGACCTTCAAGGCTTCGGGGTTGTTCGGCTCCACCAGGATGCCGGTCTCGCCACTCACCCCGACGACTTCGGGCAGCGCGCCGCCGGTCGTCGCCACGACGGGTACGCCACAACTCATGGCTTCAATCGCCGGCAGCGAGAATCCCTCGTAGAGGCTGGGCACGATAGCGACCTCGGCCTCGCCGTAGAGTCGGGCGAGCCCTTCGTCGCTCACCCCCGAGATGGTGGTCACGATGTCGCTGAGACCGAGCCGCTCGAGGGTCGCGGCGACGCGGCCCTTCGGTTGGGGCTTGCCAATGACGATTAGGTCGATGTCGCGTTCGGCGCGCAGTTTGGCGATCGCCTCGAGTAGCGGCACGAGGCCCTTCATGGGCACGTCGCTGCTCGACGTCACCATCAGGCGACCTTTCTTTTTCACGACGTCGTCGTAGGGACGAAAGACGGTGTGGTCGACGCCCACCGGTACGACGGTCAGTCGATCGAGCGGTACTTGCATCTGCGCGTTGATGTCGATCTTGGAGTTGTGCGAGACCGTGAGCACGGCCGGCAACTGCTTCACGGTGCGTACCTGCATTCGCAAGAATCCGAACCATCGTTTCGTGGAGTAACGCTTCCAGGCCGTCTCGGCGTGGTCGAGCGCGATGGAACGGTCAACCGTGATGGGGTGATGCAAGGTTTCGAGGAGCGGCCAACCGTCCTTGTGCAGTTTCAAGATGCCCGGTCCCATGCACTGATTGTCGTGGATGATGTCAAAGTCGCTGCGCCGACCGCGCAGCAGCTTCTCGATCCGTAACGAGTAGGCCAAGGGCTCGCCGAAGCCGCCCGACAACATCACGGCGAACTCGGCCGCGTCGGCGCTCGAGGTGAACTCTCGCGGCGCGGGGATCCGAAAGGGATCGGGTTCCCGGTAGAGGTCGAGTCCGCGCACGGGGGTGAAACCAACGCCTTCGTCCAGTTCGGGCCACGGCGGACCGGCGAAGACCTCGACGCTATGACCGAGCGCCACCAGTTCGCGGGTCAGGTGACGGGTGTAGACCCCTTGACCCCCGCAGCGCGGATTGCCCCGGTAGATGAGGAAGGCAATGCGGTACTTCCCCTCGTCCGCCGGGCGCGCTGGTACGCGTGGCGGCAGGTCGATGGTCTCCGAGCGCTGCCAGGACGCCTTCGTCTCCTGCAGGGTCTGGCGAAGGGTACGAGGCACGTGACAACTTTCACATTGAGGGTCCTTTATTCTCGCCGAATTCCCGAGGAGGCACAAATGGCCGTCCGCACCGGCGCGGAGCCTTGTTACCATGCGGTAATGGACCTGAACTACCCAACCGAAACCGAACCCTTTCGCAAGGAAGTACGTGCCTGGCTCGAGGAGAACCTCCCCCCGGGCTGGTTTGACGACGGCTTCAGTTTGAGTCCCGACGATCGGAGCGCTTTCAACGAATCGTGGAACACCAAGCTCTTCGCTGGCGGATGGATCTGCGCCGGATGGCCCGTTGCGTACGGAGGCAAGGGCCTCACTTTGTTGCAACAGGTCGTGCTCAACGAAGAGTTCGCCAAGGCCGGTGCGCCGATGCGGGCCGACTTCTTTGGTGACACCTTGGTGGGTCCGACGATTCTTCAATGGGGCACCGAAGAGCAAAAGAAGGAGTTCATCCCGGGCATCTTGCACGGCGAGATCGCCTGGTGTCAGGGCTTCTCCGAGCCCGACGCCGGTTCGGACCTCGCGAGTCTGAAAACCACCGCGGTACTCGACGGCGACGAGTGGGTCATCAATGGTCAAAAAGTGTGGACCAGTCAGGCCCAACACGCCGATTACGTGTTCTTGATGGTGCGCACCGACCCCGACGCACCCCAACACGCCGGCATCAGTTACCTCTTGGTGCCCATGCATCAAGAGGGCGTCGAGGTTCGTCCGATTATCCAAGTCGATGGCTCGGCCGACTTCAATGAAGTCTTCTTCACGAACGCGAAGTGTCCAAAAAATAACGCCGTGGGAGGCGTCAACAACGGCTGGAAGGTCGCCATGACGACCTTGGGTTTTGAGCGAGGTTCCTCGTCGACGACCGGATACCGGCGCTTCTTGAAAGAGTGGGAGGACATCGTCGCCGAAGCCAAGCGTCGACACAAGAATGACGACCTGCGCGTGCGCGATGACTTGGTCAAGGCGTGGCAGAAGGTGAAGATCATGCAGATCAACGGCTACCGCTCGCTCACCGACTCGCTCAACGGCAGCCACAACGCCGCCCTGCTCGGCGCCTGCAACAAGATGTTCTGGTCGGAGACGCACCGGGCCACCATGGAGTTGGCGCTCGACGTGCTCGGCATGGAGGCGCAGATCCTCACCGGTAAGGGCACCGGCGAAGGCTCGGTCGCGGGCAGCCGACGGGGCCGGGCCGACTATCCCGTGTCGGATCTGCAGGGTTCATTCTTCTTCTCGCGCTCCGAGACCATTTGGGGCGGCACGGCAGAAATCCAACGCAACATCATTGGCGAGCGGGCACTCGGCCTCCCGAAAGAGCCCAAGCCACAAAAGGTCTAACAGGGAAAAAAAGACTTTCGTCGCTCCGTTCGGCGTTGATGCTGACCTGCGCACGGACCCACGCGACTCGGCCCCGCTTCGAATCCAAGATCGCCGCGGCGAGTCGCTACAACTGGCGGTAGCGCGGCACGTAGCCGCCAACCCCGAGCGACATGGAGTCCTCGGGGTCGAGAGAATCATCGACGCCGCCAATCACCTCGGTGACCCAGGCAAGTCGGTCCGTGAGGATTCTCGTCACACCACCTTGCAAGGTGTCCGCGGAGATTGCGCAACTAGAGCACGCACCCTGGAGTTGCACCTCGACGACACCCGTTTCGACGTCGGCTCGGATGAGCACGAGATCGCCCCCGTCAGCTTGCACCGAGGGGCGCATGAGGTCGAGCAGGGCATTGAGCGCCTTTAGTCGACTGGCGCGCTCCTGGTCGGTGAGTTCTTCCATCCCCCTATTCTGCCGTGCGGCGAAGGGCACGTGACGCCGGGCGCGACTCGGTACCATTTGGCTTGTGGAAATAAACGAGTCCTGGACGCCCGATTCGATCGATCTGTCCGACATGGAGTTCTGGCGCCGCCCGTGGGCGGACCGCGAGGCGGCCTTCGCCGTCTTGCGCCGGGAACGTCCCATCTCGCACCACGACGAACCAGTCATTGAAGGCACCGCTCTGGAATTTCCGAAGGGCGACGGCTTTTGGGCCGTGACGAAGTACCGCGATGTCCAAACAGCGTCACGGCACCCGGAGGTCTTCCTTTCCGGCCCCGGGGCCGTGTCGGAAATGGACCTCCCCACCGAGATGGTGGAGTACTTCTCGGGCATGATCTCAACGGATGACCCGAAGCACGCTCGGCTCAGGCGTATTGTCTCGAACGCCTTCAATCCCCGCAACGTGCGCGCCGTTGAGGACTCCATCGAGCGCAAGGCCGATGAGATCATCGAACGCTCGAGAACAAATGGCACGGGCGATTTCATCACCGACATCGCGGCGCCGTTTCCCCTCGAGATCATTTGCGACATGATGGGCGTGCCCCCGAGTGAGTACGCGACGGTCCTGCGTCACTCGAACGTCATCCTCTCCAATGGCGACCCCGATATCATCCCCGAAGGTCAAGATCCCATCGTGGCGCTACTCGAATCGGGCGAAGCCCTCACGGCGCTCATGCAGGATCTGGGCAAGTACCGGATCGACAATCCCATCGACGACATCACGAGCGCGCTCGTGAACGCGCAGATAGAAACCGAGAAGCTCACGCAGCAAGAACTGGCGTCCTTCTTCGTGCTACTCGTCACCGCCGGCAGCGAAACAACGCGCACCGCCGTCGCGCACGGGCTCTACGCGCTGACCGAACATCCCGAACAGAAAGCCCGACTCCTCGATGACTTCGACGGACTCGCCAAGACCGCCGTCGACGAAATCGTCCGTTGGGCATCGCCCGTGATTTGGATGCGACGCACCTTGGCCGAGGACTACACCCTGTCAAACTTCGAACTCACGAAAGGCGACAAGGTCCTCTTGTTCTACAGTTCGGCCAATCGGGACGAAGATGTCTTTGTGGACCCCCACGTCTTCGACGTCGGTCGCACGCCCAATGACCACCTCGGCTTCGGGGCGCCGGGCCCGCACTTCTGTCTCGGCGCCCACTTGGCGCGACGCGAAATCACGGTGATGTTTCGCGAGTTGTTACGTCGCGAGCCCGCAATCCATTCGACGGGCACGCCGTCGCAGTTGGCCTCACGGTTCATCAACGGCATCAAGCACATGACGTACAGCGTCTAGATCGACCATGGCCACACGACTTCCTCGACACGTGGGCATCATTCCCGACGGCAATCGCCGTTGGGCTGAAGGACAGGGCTATGAGCGCCAATCGGGTTACCACTTCGGGCTCCAGCCGGGCCTCGAGCTCTACAAAGAGTGCCTGGCCTTAGGTATCCCCGAGATCACCTTCTACGGCTTCACCGTCGACAACACCAAACGACCCGGCGCACAGATTGAGGCCTTTCGCAAAGCCTGCGTGGAAGCGGTGCAGGAGTTGGAGAAGCGCGACGCGGATCTGCTGGTCGTTGGCAACACCAAGTCGGTGTATTTTCCCGAGGAACTGCTGCGCTACACGGAGCGGACCCGAATCGGTGAAGGTCGAATCAAAGTCAACTTTCTCGTCAACTACGGCTGGAACTGGGACCTCAACCACTCCTTGACGAACCTCGACGCGAACCGACCGCGCAACGTCGCCGACGGCATTGCCTCTGCGCAAATTTCGCGGATCGATCTCATCGTGCGATGGGGCGGTGGTCGCCGCCTCAGTGGCTTCTTGCCCGTTCAATCGATTTACGCCGACTTTTACGTGGTCGAGGAACTGTGGCCGAACTTTTCACTGCAACAGTTCCACGACGCGCTGGACTGGTATCAAAATCAAGACGTGACGCTCGGCGGCTAGGGCTTGGGACGCAATCGAGTCGCGCCATAGTGGTGCGAGTCGACTACGACTTTCGAGCGGCCACCGCTTCGTCGTAGGCGCGCAAGGCGCGCGGTCCCCAGACGGTGCCCGGTCCCCCGTTCATGGCGATGCTCACGCCAATGGCTTCGGCGACCTGTTGACGAGTGATGCCGAGTCGGGCCGCCCCGCGCGTGTGGGCCACGATGCAACCGTCGCACTCGCGGGTGATGGCGATCACCAAGGCCAGCAGTTCCTTGAAGGCACTCGACAGTTCCCCTTCGGCCTGCGCCGCCTTGGACAACTCGGCGTAACTCTTCATCACGTGAGGAATCATCTCGTGGAGGTCAATCGCCGGTTGGCGAAGCTCCGCTCGTACTTCGTCCATGCTCTTCATTGCAAACCTCCGTCGTTGAGCGTAGCCACGAACCGCGGGGGGCGGCCTCGCGCGGGAGTCCGTAAGATTGCCCGGTGAGCGTGATCGACGACCTTCTCGCGCACAACCGCGCCTACGTGGCGTCGCACGGTCATCGCGAACTGGCCACCGCCCCTCAGCTACAGCTCGCGGTCCTCACCTGCATGGACTCTCGACTCGATCTCTTCGGAGCGTTGGGACTGAGTCTCGGCGAGGCCCACCTCATTCGAAACGCCGGCGGTCTGGCGACCGACGACGTCGTGCGCTCGCTCCTGCTCAGTCAACGTCTGCTCGGCACGCGCACGGTCATGGTTATTCACCACACCCGGTGTGGATTGGAGTCGTTCGACGAACACGAGCTGGCCGCCGAGATCGAAGCCTCCCTCGGGGAGCGACCGCCTTTTCGACTCGGTGCCTTCGACGACGTGGACGAGGACGTCCGTGCGACGATGGACACCCTGAGCGCAAGTCCCTTCGTGGACGGCACCGAGATTCGCGGCTTCGTCTTCAACGTCGACGACGGCGACCTTCGAGAAATCGTCAGTCGAAAAACTTCTTGAACCCCTGACTCATCTGGTCGTAGCCGTTGGCCCGGTAGAACCGGTGCGCGTCCTCGCGAACGTTGCGACTGGTGAGCTGCACTCGATAACAGTCACGGGCGCGCGCGAAGGACTCGGCGTGAACGAGCAAGTGCGCACCGATGCCCTGGCCGCGTAGGTCGTGACGTACGTGCACGCTCTCGAGTTCGCAGCACCATCCCCCGGCGTGTTGAAAATGCCGAAAGATGACAATCTGGCACAGGCCGACCACGTCGCCGTCTCGCTCCGCCACCAGCACCTCACCGCGCTCGCGGCGAATCTCTAGCACGGCCCGCCAGTACTGGTCGGGCTCGTGCGGCAGTTCGAACTCCGGCGTCAGCGACCCCTCGATGAGGAGCGCTACGGCATCAACGGTCACCGCGCTCGATGGGTCGAATGGCGAGCGCCACTCAGGCGCGCGGATCGATGGGCGTGAGGACCCCGACGACACTTTCAACGGCTTCGGCGGCATCCAGACATAGATCGTCGCGAAAGAGTGTGCCCATCACTTGGACGCCGGTGGGCAGACCATTGGCCACGCCCGTCGCGACGCAGGCGGCCGGCAAACCCATCAGGTTGGCCGGCATCACGAAGCGAAAGAGTTCGACGACTTTCATGGCCGACTCTTGATCTTGAATGTCGAACCCGTGGCGAAATGGCTGCTCCGTCCAGACCGGGCCAACCACGAGCGGATAGGTCGTCATGAACTTGCGCCAGGCCTTTTCCACGTGGTGGCGGGCCTCGTGCATGTGGGCCATCGAGGCGCCCGTCGACTCGGGAAACTCAATCTTGGTCAACTGCAAGAACTGCTGGCCCCCGTCGCCTAAGAACGTCATCAAGTTTGGCTCAATCACCGCCAGGCTCGTCATCATTAGTTCGGCCCACGAGAGATACGTTTCGAAGAGCATCGGCGGCTCAATCTCTTCCACCTCGTAGCCGGCCTGTTCCAGGGCCCGACCGGCGATGCGCACGCCTTCGGCAACGACGGGATCGGTGTGGCCGCCACTCGGCGCGGGTACCAGCGCCACCCTCTTGGGCGCCGAGGGACCGCGAAGCGGTACGTCAACTGAGTGGGGGTCGCCGTGGTGCGCGCCCATGACGACCTCGAGACCGAGGCGAACGTCCTTGACGTGACGGGCCAGCACGCCGTTCACCAACATGATTTGCGAGTTGATGGGCATATCGAGCACCGACGAGGGATTTCCCTGAGGGACCCGGCCCTTCGTGGGTTTGATCGAGGCGACGCCGCAGGCGTAGGCCGGGTTGCGCAGTGATCCGCCGATGTCGTTGCCGAGGCCAATGGGACTCATTCCTGACGCCAGGGCCGCCGCCTCGCCGCCCGAAGAGCCGCCGGCCGTGCGTCCGCGCTGCCAAGGGTTGTGGGTCGCGCCGTAGAGCGAGGACTCGGTATTGATGCGAAGGCCCAAGTCGGGCATATTCGTGCGAGCGAGCACCACGGCGCCGGCGGCGCGCATTCGCTCGACCGGCGGCGCGTCCGCCGTGGCCATAAAGTCCTTCAACGTTTCGCAGCCCTCGTTGCTCGAGTAACCCGCAACATCCAGATTCACCTTGATGGTGAAAGGGACCCCGTGGAGAGGTCCGAGTGGCGCCCCGGATTTTTGCTTTTGGTCAGCGGCGTCGGCTTCCGCGCGAACCTCATCGGGTCGGACTTCGACCACGGCGTTCACCGCCCCGTTCACCTCGTCGATGCGCGCTAAGTGCGCATCGACCACGTCGCGTGAGGTGGCCTCACCGCTACGAATCATTTGGGCCAGGGTTGACGCCGATTCCTGCCAAAGTTCGTTACCCACAGGTCCCCCGTCGTTAGTGCTGAGGGTAGTTTGTCACGCGCCGACTCGACGCGAGGCCTCAACCGAATCGACCGAGGGTGTAGTCGAGCGTACGTGGATCGATGGGATTGTTGAAGATCTTTTCCGTGGTGTCGAATTCAATGAGTTCGCCCGCCCGGTCCTCGCCCATCAACAAGAAAGCGCAGTCGTCTGAGATACGGGCCGCCTGCTGCATGTTGTGGGTGACGATGACCACGGTGACTCGCTGCTTCAACGTCATCATCAGATCTTCAATCTTCAGCGTCGCGATGGGGTCGAGCGCCGACGTGGGCTCGTCCATCAAGAGGACCTCGGGGTCCAGAGCGAGGGCTCGAGCAATACAAAGGCGCTGCTGCTCGCCGCCGGAAAGGTTGCTCGCGGCCACCTTCAAACGGTTGTGCACGCTGTCCCAGAGCGCCGCTGACTTGAGCGACGACTCAGCGGCCTCATCGAGGATCGCCTTCTTCTTCACTCCGTTAAAGCGCAGGCCCGACACCGCGTTGTCGTAGATCGACATGGTGGGAAACGGGTTGGGTCGCTGGAAGACCATGCCGACGCGCGTGCGCAGTTCGGTGACCGTAATGTCGCCGCGGTATATGTCGGTTCCTTCCAACATGATCTGGCCGGCGACCTTCGCGCCCGGGGTCAGGTCGTGGAGACGGTTGAGGGCCCGGAGCAACGTGGTCTTGCCCGAACCGGACGGCCCAATGAGACTGGTGACTCGATTCTTGGTGATGTCGAAGGTGCAGTCGCGCACGGCTGTTCGACCGTGGAAGGCGACGGACACGTTCTTCAGTTGCATGGCCGACGCACCGCGCACCAGTGGTGTCGTTGAGGCGGCGACTTTCGTCTCGACGTGGGTCTTGAATTCTTGGTCCATTGGTTACCTTGCCTGTTGCTTTCTCGAGGCCCATATTCGGGCACTTAAACTCAGAACAAATACGAACGCGACGAGCACCAGCGCAATACCCCAGACTTCGGTACGCAAACTGGGCCACTCCGATTTGGCGTCCTCGAAAATCAAGAGCGGCAAAGCGGAAACAGGGTTCAACGGCTTCCAAGAGTTAATGTAGCCTCCGCCGATGACCAGAAGCACCGGCGCCGTCTCGCCAATGGCGCGCGAGATCGCCAAAATAATGCCGGTCACGATGCCCGTCACGGCGGCCGGCAAGACAATCTTCAAGGAGACCATGTGGGGCTTGGCGCCGAGGGCCAGACCGGCCTCGCGCAACGTACTGGGCACGCCGCGAACGGCAATTTCCGACGAGATGACAATGACCGGCAACATGAGTACGGCCAAGGCGAACGAGCCGGCAATGGCGGAGAATCCCACGTGCAACGCGCGTACGACGAAGGCGAATGCAAAGAGGCCCATCAGAATTGACGGAGCCCCGGCCATGGTCTGGGCGACGACTCGAAGCACGGCGGCCAATTTTGAGTCCGATTCGGCGAGGTAGACCCCGGCGAGGACGCCCACGGGAATGGCCATGATCGCCGCATAGACGGTGAGGACCAGACTGCCGAGGATGGCGTTGGAGACGCCGCCGGTGGCGTTGGGGGCAATGAGCGAGGGCGTCTGGGGAAGTTGCGTGAAGAAGCCGGCATGCAGCACGACCGGCAGCCCCCGGCGAAACAGCTGGTACATCAAAAGCACCAGGGGCACCGCGGTTATCGCGAGGGCTACGGCGCACAAGGTGACCATGATGCGGGAACGAAGTTGGCGCCGTGCGCGAACTCGGACCGAAATTTGGCGAATCTCTTCGCGCATTTGGTGACCGACCTCGGCGGGTGTGTCCAGTTCGGTGATATCGCTCATACGACGGCCAACACCTTTCGTTGACGTACCACGAGCCAGCGACTCATGAGCGAGAGGGAGAAGTTGACGATCATGAGCAAGACGCCAAGGGCCATCAGCGCGGAGACGGCATTGCCTTGCGCTTCGCCGAACTGGGTGGCGATCCATGACGCAATAGTCGTGCCGGGATAGAGCAGATGGAACTGGGTGTTGGCGACCCCGCCGGCGACCAGCGCCACCGCGACCGTTTCGCCGGTCGCTCGGGCCAAGGCGAGGAACGTCGCGCCAAACAGGCCAATCTTGGCCGTGGGCAGCACGACCTCGCGGATCACCTGCCACCGAGTCGCTCCGAGCGAAAGACTGGCTTCAATCAGATCCTGTGGGACGACCGAAATGACTTCGCGACTGATCGCCACGAAGGTCGGCAAGATCATGACCGAGAGCACAACGGCCGCGAGCAGGAGCGAGGTGCCGAACTCTTGGCTGGGGTTACCGAAGATCACTCGGGCGAAGGGCAGTCGGTTCAAAAATGGGTCGACGGTCTGCAACATCCATGGGGCCAGGACGAGAAAACCCCACAGGCCGTAGACGATGCTCGGTACGGCGGCGAGCAGGTCGACCAACGTCGCGATGACGTTGCGCAGGCGCCGGGGAACGAGAAAGACAATGGAAATTGACGTGCCCAGGCCAATGATCACCGCGACCCCTAGGGCAATGGCCGAGGTCTCCAGGGTGCCAACGATCATCGCGAGACCGCCAAACGGGCCGAGCGGCGCCTGCCACCCGCTGCCCGCGAGCAGGGTGCCCGGATGATGCGACCATTCGGGCAGGGAGTTCCAGAGGATCGTGCCCACGAAGCCAACGCTGACGGCGGCGAAGACGAGACTGGCCGCGATCAACACGTAGTGGTACCACGTGCGAGAGGTGGCGCCGGCGTGAAACTCCGGCACCACCTCGTCGTCCGAGAAATCGGGAGGAATGATGAATGACACTGCTGAACTTTCCTCCCCTCTCGTTTCGTTACTTCGTTACGACGACATCGTGAGCAGTACGTTGCCGCCCGAGGTCACGAGCAGAAGCTGCTGACGTGCGTAGGCGGCCACGGCGGCGGGCAACGGTACGTAACCTTCAGCCTTCGCGTACGCGCTTTGCGCGTAGTGAGTCGCCCAGTCGAGGTACTTCACCACTGCTTCACCCTTGGCGGCGTTGGTCTCGTTCTTCGGAACGATGGCCCAGCTGTACGTGGCGAGCGGCCACACATTCTTGCCACCCTCGTTGACAATCGAGAAGTTGTCGGGGTTGATATTGCTTCCGGCGGCGGCGCCGGCCGCGGCGATGTTGGTCAACGACGGCCGCAGCCAGGCACCCACTCGGTCTTGCAACGACGCCGTCTGGATGGCGGCGTTGCCGGGGATCAAGAGGTAGCTGTACTCGACGTAGCCAATGGCGCCGGGATTGGAGTTGATGTCGGTAGCCATGGCCGCATTGTTGGCGGCGCCGAGGATGTTCGGTGCGTGCCAGGCGTTGCCCGAGCCCTCCATGACGTTGCCGCTCGGCGAGTGCGATGAGCCGCCCGAGGAGTGTAGGTAGTCAGTGAATGCATAGGTCGTGCCAGAACTCGCGTTGCGGTAAATCACCTTGATGTTGTCGCTCGGCGCATTGCTCGTGTAAAGCGCCAGCAGCGCCTTGCCGATCGGGGAACTGACGCCGCCGTTGGTGTTGATGATCGCCAGGTTGGACCACTGAGTGATCTGGCCATCGAAGATTTTTGCCAACTCGTTCGACGTCAACTTGAGGTTGTCGAGACTTCCACCCAGGTTGTAACCAACGACCGCTCCGCCGAGGATGTAGGGAACCTGGACGTAGTTGGACTCGTTGACTCCGGCCGGCAACGTGCCAGCACCCGGGGTCATGGGCTGGTCAGAAAATCCGATGTCGACGCTGCCGTTGGTGATGGAGGTTCGACCGGTGCCTGAACCGGCGGCCGGGTACGAACTGAAGCTCACCTTGCCGCCAGCAGAGTAGGCCGTGGATCCACTCGTCGTTGCTCCGACCATCGGCGCGTCGAAGGAAGAGCCGTTGATGGCGAGCGACGAGGAGCCCGAGACGACCAAGTCAATGTCGCCGGACTTGTTCGTACCCTGGAGACTGCCTACGGCCACGGGCTTTGGCTTTGGCTTGTGCGTGGACCAACCGACAGGACACGTACCTTTGGCGTTCGTCACCTTTTTGGACTGGACCTTATTGTGATGCAGACGGTAGCAAGTGACCGTCTTCGACTTCGTGGTAGCGGCGGTGGCCGGAGCTGCGACGACGGTGAGCAGACCCGTCAGCGCGAGTGCTCCCGCCGCCAGCGACCTCAGTAGATTCTTCATCCTGAACTTTCCTCCTAAAGAAAGTGATTCATTAACGGCGCCACTATTCGACAATCGAACGTGTTGCCGATAGAAAACCTAGGAATTGAAAGTAAACAACGTGTGATTGAAAGGGTCGTTCAGAGTGAAAAATGATGGAACTCTGGCGGGCGCTCCCGAACAGCACCCCCATCCCCATCAGACAGTGAAAGCACAACCGCATGGAGCGGCCAAACCGCTCCACCGCAGCCGCGCACACGGCCCAACTCGGCCGAACTGGCTCAGTTCGAGTGAGCGCGCAATTGGCCGGTGCGGTAGTGCGTACGACAGAGCACTTGGTAGTGCACCACTCCTTCATTGACGTCGCCGGTCAAGAATTGGTCACCGACGCGTGCCACGACGCCGTTGACGACCCGGGCGTTACAACGGCCCTTCTGGCCACACCAACAGGTCGACGTCAAGGGCAGTTCGTGCGCCCAATCGGAAATCGCGAAGAGTCGAGCGGATCCGGGAAAGAGATTTAGCAGAAAGTCCGCCGACAGTCCGAAGGCGTGCACGTCGATGCCGAGGTCGTCGACGACCTGCGCCAACGCATCGATCTGCTCCACGCTGGCGAACTGCGCTTCGTCAATCACGAGGATGTTGACCCCTTCCTCACGAAGTTTCTTCACGTGCGACGACAAGTCGGTTCCCGGGGCCACCGCCTCCGCACTCGCTTCGATTCCAATGCGACTCGTCACCATGCCGGCATCACTTCGGTCCCCGAAAGTCCACAGCGCCACGTCACTTCGCCCCTGACGCAGCTGCCAGCAGAGCTGCAACGCCAGAGTCGACTTACCGGCCGCCATCGTTCCGTAGGTAAACGTCAGTTCCGGCATACACCTTCAATCGCTAGTGGGGACGACCAACGATACCGCCCGCTCCCGCGAGCCATGAGCGAAGCAATCACGCGAGCGAGGAGATGGTGACCGACGAGGCCCGCCAGCGCGCGTCCGCTCGATACGATGCGCGGGTGCTCGAGGATGCTCAGTTCGTTGGATTCATTTGCGTGCGTCGCGCGATCCTTTTACGAGGACACGCTCGGTCTCCACTTCATTGCCCAGATGGCCGACGCCCTACTCTTCGGCGCGCTCGGGGTTCGACTTCGCGTGTCGCTGGTCGGTGACCTTGCTCCCTGCCATTTACCGTCGCGGGGTGGCAGGTCGCCGATATAGACGACACCGTCAATGCCTTGGTGGCCAAGAACATTTACCTCGAGCGATTCGACGGGCTCGAGCAGGACGAACGTGGAATCTGGCGAACGCCAGCCGGCGGCAAGGTTGCCTGGTTCCACGATCCCGACGGCAATCTCTTGTCAGTCTCCTCTCATTGATCGATCGCCCGTGGGGCCACCGCACCGGTAGGCTGACGAGCCGTAGAATCGAAAAATGGAATACACGGTTCGTCCGGTCGCGTACATCCGCAATGAGCGAAGCGAGGCCATTGACGACCAGTGGGACGACGTCGTCAGCACGGTCGAACTGGCCCACGAGGTACCAAGCGACGCACTCGTTGGTTTGGCAGATTTCTCGCACGCCGAGATTGTTTTTTTCGCCGACTGGGCCGAGGAGGTGCCGCCCGGACCGTGGCACCGCCGGCCGCGCGGCAACGCCGAGTGGCCCGACGTCGGCGTGTTCGCGCAGCGCAACAAGGATCGTCCCAATCGGATCCTCCTCACGACCGTCGCCATCGAAGCGATCAGCGAACGTTCGTTCACCGTTCGTGGCCTCGACGGCATCGACGGCACGCCCGTGCTCGATATCAAGCCGGTCTTTCGGTGGAGTGTTCCCAGGGGCGAGCTCCGCGTCGCCGCCTGGAGCGAAGAACTCGGCGAGGGTTACTTCTAGGTCCGAGGGCGCTGTCGTCGCTCGCGACCACGACCGGCGCCCCGCGAACGGTGGCGCCGCCGTCAGGATCCGTCGCCTTCGACCAATGCGACTGGTAGTGAAGTCAGCAGCGCCGTGACGGCGTCGCGACTCGGGCAGGTCGAGGGACCGAGCGTGGCGATGGCGAGTGAGGCAGCGACGTTCGCTCGAAGAGCCGCTTCCCTCACGTCGGTGCCGCGACAGAGTTCCGCGAGAAAGACCCCGTTGTGGGTATCACCGGCTCCGTTCGTGTCGACCACGTTCGACTTCACGCCCGGCACCTGACGCACCGCTCGACCAGGCTCCGCAACAGTGCATCCCGTCGCCCCGTGACGCACGACAACGCCGTGACGACCGGTCAGACGCGCGAGGGACACGATCGAAGCGTCGAGGGTGACGTCTCCGGTCAAGGTGGCCGCTTCGGACTCGTTACAGAGCATCCAATCCGCGCGTCGCAACATGGCCGTGAGATGTTCCGTGGGGATGTCCTTGACGCGATCACTCGGGTCAAAGGCCACGACGACGTCACCCGAGAGCGACGCCAGCCACTCCAATACAATCGTGGCCTGGCCGGGATACATGACGTTGTAACCCGACACCAGGACGACGTCACCGCGCGCGGGATCAAGAAGTGCCAGGTCGCTCGTGGTCAAGGTTCCCTCGGCCCCGGCCGAGGTGATGAAGGTGCGCTCGCCGTGGTCATCGATCAGCGCCACGCAGAAGCCGGCGTCGAGATCGGGCGCTCGAGCAATTGGCACATCGATCTCGTCTCGGGCCAACGCCGCGCGAGCGATCTCGGAAAAGGGACCGGTCCCTAGTCTTCCGCCGTAGACCGCGCGCAGCCCTTGGCGCGCGAATGAGCTCATGGCGTTGTAGCCACCGCCCGTTGCGAGAAGGTGTTCAGAGGCCAGCACGTCCGATCCCCGTTCGGGCACCCCAGCGATACGCATGACGATGTCGATCATCACGGTGTCGAGACAAAAGAGTCGCGGGGACGCGTTCACGACGTCACGTTACTGAAAGATGTGAACAATCGAACGAGCCGGAGGCGCCAGCGGCACGAGACGTCAGCTGCGAGTGCGTACAATCAACGCAAGCGACGGTCAGTCGAACAAAGGGGCTACGTGAGCAACGACGTTTCGCAACACAGTGGTGGTGGAAGTGCCGGAGCACTCCGCATCGAAGAGAACGGCATCAACATCATCGCCGAAGATGAACGGAAAGGACATCCTCGTGAGCTCTTCTGGCCCTGGTTTGGCGCCAATGTCTCGGTGCTTGGTCTCAGTTATGGATCGTACGTCCTGGGCTTCAAGATTTCTATCTGGCAGGCCGTCGCGGTGGGGATCATTGGCATCATTCTTAGTTTCGTGCTGTGTGGCATCATCGCCACGGCCGGTAAACGCGGTTCGGTCCCGACCATGGTGCTCAGTCGCGCTGCGTACGGCATTCGAGGGAATCGCTTGCCGGCATTCATCTCGTGGTTGCTCTGCGTGGGCTGGGAGACCTTCCTCACGGTCATTGCCGTACTCGCCACTTCGACCGTCTTTACGAGGATCGGGTGGGGCGGCGGTGACGGCGTCAAAGTGGGAGCCGTGATTGTCGTCGGTGCCCTCATCATTGGGGGCGGCGTCATGGGCTTCGACCTCATCATGCGAATGCAAGCGGTCATCACCGTCGTGACGGGGGTGCTGACCATCCTCTTCATCGCCCTCACCTGGAGCCACATCAAGTGGCACGCCGTGGCGACCCTGCACAGCGGTACACCTCAGAATCTGATCGGTGCCTTGGTCTTGGTGATGACCGGCTTCGGACTCGGCTGGGTCAACGTCGCGGCCGATTATTCGCGCTATCTGCCCCGCAACTCATCGACCCGCGGAGTCGTCTGGTGGACCACCTTCGGCTCGGCCGTGGCGCCGATTGTCCTCATAGTCTTCGGACTTTTCTTGGCCGGCTCCTCGTCGACGCTCGATACCGCCGTGCAGAACGATCCCGTCGGCGCGCTCGCTGCACTGCTGCCCACGTGGTTTCTGGTTCCCTTCGTCATTGTCGCGGTCCTCGGATTGGTCGGTGGCGCCGTGCTAGATATCTACTCCTCGGGCCTGGCCCTGCTCTCGGCCGGCATCAAGATTCCTCGTTACGCCGCGGCCGGCATCGACGGCGTGGTCATGGTCATCGGCACTATCTACATCCTCTTCGTGGCGAAGAGTTTCCTCTACCAGTTCGAGGGTTTCCTCATTACCGTCGGCGTTCTTATCGCTGCGTGGTGCGGCGTGTTCCTCGGCGACCTCCTCCTTCGGCGCAAGGATTACGCCGACGACGACCTCTTCACCACCTCGGGACGCTACGGCGACGTGCGGCTCTTCCCGCTCGCCACCACCATCGTCGCGACGTTCATTGGTTGGGGCCTCGTCACCAACGGCCTCGCACCGTGGCTGACGTGGCAGGGCTACCTCTTGTCACCGTTGCACTTGGGGACGAAAACCGGTCAGTGGGCCTTCGCCAACCTCGGCGTGCTCGCGGCGCTGGTCCTGAGTTTCCTCGCGACCGTGCTCTTAAGCAAGCGCCAGGTGCGCCAACAAGAGAACGTGAACGCCTAACGCCGCACGTGGAGATCCTAGGATTTCTTCACAATCAGTACGAGTCCCCATCCGAGGGCCGCGAGAATCACCAGACCGGTGACGACCGCGAAGGTCAGGGCTGCGGCGCGCGAGGCGGCGTTTCGCTCTTTGCCGCGCGCCATCGAGAGTGAAGCCAGTCCGAGCGAAAAGAGCACGACCAGTCCTACGCCCGCAGCGATGGATACCCAGACAATGTGGAGCAGCAGTCCCCACGCGATGAAGGGCGTGGCGGGTGTAGAGGCGGTCGCCACGGCGATGCCTTACGCGGCCAAGACGGGCTGTTTGTCGGTCGCAACCTCTTCACCCAAGGTGTCGTTCACGTTCGAGGCATTCACCACAGCGCGGCGCGACAGACGAAAGATGACAGCCAGGTACATCGCCGCAACGATTGCGAGCACAATCACGCCAAAGGTGCCTCCAATGGCGTGCGAGAAGAAGTACGCCGCCGCGCCCGCCAGGCCGGCGGCCGGCAAGGTGATGACCCAGGCGAGTGCCACGTTACCTACGAGGCGCCAGCGGACGGGTTGGTGAGGAGAGGCCGCGCCGACGCCAATGATGGATCCGGTGGCGACGTGTGTGGTCGACAATGGGATGCCCATGTGCGACGACGTGAGGATGACCGCGGAGGAGGCGATTTGGGCGGCAAATCCTTGCTGGGGCGTCAAGTTAGTGAAGCCCTTACCCATGGTTCGTATGATCCGCCATCCGCCAAACAACGTACCGAGGCCAATGGCGATGGCGCAGGCCACCACGACCCACCACGGCGTTGCCCCGTTCGCGGCCAACGTACCGTTCGCAATCAGCGCCAGCGTCACCACGCCCATGGTCTTTTGCGCGTCGTTCGTGCCGTGCGCCAAGGAGAGGAGCGAGGACGAACCAATCTGGCCAATACGAAAGCCGACGGTTGAGGTAGCCCGATCGACTTTGTTGGTCAACCGACGAGCGGCGATGACCGCCACGCCCGCCGCCACCAAGGCAACGAATGGGGCGAGGCCCGCGGGAATTATGACCTTCGAGAAAAGACCCGACCACAACACCGAGTGGCCGCCGGACAACACCAACATGGCGCCAATAACCCCGCCGATGAGGGCGTGGCTCGAACTCGAGGGAATAGCAAAGTACCAGGTCGTCACGTTCCAACAGATGGCGCCGATCAGACCGGCGAAGATGACGGGCAAGGTCACGAGGTTCTGGGCCACGAGCGCGCTGGCAATGGTGGCGGCGACCTTCAGCGACAAGAACGCGCCCACCAGGTTGAGGACCGAGCAGAGCGCCACGGCCGTTCGCGGTTTCAACGCTCCCGTGGCGATGGTGGGGGCCACGGCGTTGGCCGTGTCATGAAATCCGTTGGTGAAGTCGAAGGCGAGCGCGACGGCGATGACGATGGGCAAAAGCAACATGTTGTGCACTGCTCCATTACTAGCAAGCGAATCTCGCATGGCGAACGAAAAAACCCGCAATGCACTCACTTTTGTCACAGATTTAACCTTCCGATTACTTGGGTGTGTGGCCGTGCCCACGTTCTTCGCGACCGCCACGAACCACTCCGTGCGTTGCGGCGCTCTCCAACCTCAAGATGCAGTTGGCGCGCTCGTAGACTGAAGTCAAGTTGGGTTTGGAGGAAGTGCGATGCGAATCGGTGTGTTGACGGCGGGAGGTGACGCGCCAGGACTCAACGCGGCCATTCGCGCGATTGGTCAGATGTCCCTCCGCGACGGACACGAAGTCATCGGAATCGCCAACGGTTGGGCCGGATTGGCGTCAGACTACGCCGGGCGACCACTTGACGCTCGCGATCTCCAGGGCGTGATCGCCCAAGGTGGCACGCTGCTCGGTACCGCGCGCTACAACCTCGACAATCCAGCGGGCGGTCGTGAACGAGTGCTGAGCGCGATCGAAGAACACCTGGACGCTCTCATCGCGATAGGTGGCGACGGAACCCATCGAATCTCATCCTGGCTGGCCGAACGAGGTGCGCCCATCGTGGGGGTGCCGAAAACACTCGACAACGACCTCTTAAATACGGACTACTGCATTGGGTTCGATACCGCCATCAGTATCGTGGCCGAATCGATCGACCGGCTCTACACGACCGCCGCCTCGCACCACCGCGTGATGGTGGTCGAGACCATGGGTCGTCTGACCGGATGGGTGGCGGCGATGGGGGGCCTCGCCGGCGGCGCCGACATGATCGTCATACCCGAATTCCCGGTGACCATGGACGACATCATGGTGCATCTGGAGCGCCGACAGGCGGCCGGTCTCGCATTCTCCATCGTCGTGGTCGCCGAGGGCGTCAACCTCGCGACGCTCGGCGGCACCGAACTGGGTGATCTCTCCACCGAAGGCGTCGGTGGGGTGCGCCTCGCCACGCGCGGGGTCGGGGCGTTCGTCGCTTCCAAGATCGAAGAGCACAGCGACGTCGAGGTGCGAACCACGGTCCTTGGTCACCTCCAACGAGGCGGCAGTCCCACCGCTCATGATCGGATCTGGTCCACGCGCGTCGGCGCCGGCGCCTACGAAGCGGTGCTGGCCGGGAAGTTCGGCATGATCCCCGTCGTTCGCGACAACAACGTGGTCTTGACACCCATCGCCACGGTCATTGGCGGTCAACGTCAGGTGCCGAGAGAGATCTACGATCTATGTTCGGTGTTCTTTTAGGTTGGTCACCGCATCCGCGTGCCTCAAGAGGCGCCGCCTTCGTGAGGGCGCGTTCGCATAAAGAGCTCTAGCTCCGTCATGGTCGGTCCGGTGGCCGGTCCTCGCCGAGTGACCGCGAGGGCCGCGGCGGCGTTGGCCCACGACGCGGCCGTGTACGGTTCGTACCCACCCATCAACAAAGCGGCGAAGGCCCCGACGTGACAGTCGCCGGCGCCGTTGGTGTCGAGCGCAGGGACCGCGAACCCGGGGAGTTCACGGACGGCGCCGTCGCGTAACGCGACCACGCAACCGCGCGCACCGCATCGAACGATGACCGAACCTCGCGCCAGTCGCGTCACCAAATCGTGTGCGCCGGGGAGCGGTTCTCGTCCCGTGAGCAGTTCAGCCTCGCGTTCGTTGCAGGTGAACCAATCGACTCGCTGAAGGACCGCGTCCAGATGCTCTGGCAAAATGTCCGGCACCAATGGACCGGGATCGAAGAGGAATACCGTCTCCTCAGGCAGGCGAGCCAAGAGGTCACGCATGGCCTTCGCGTTGCTCTCGTGCAAGAGCCCGTAGCCCGAGAAGTACACCACGTCACTCTCGGTGATGTCGAGGTCGTCGAGTTGTGAGGCGGTCACCGTCGACTCAGCCCCACTGGCGGAAAGGAACGTTCGTTCGCCGTCCGGCTCAACCAGCGCCACGACGAATCCCGTGTCCAGGCCCATGGCCGGTGCCAGAGCCACTACGATTCCCTCTTCGCTAAGGGCGTCGCGCGCCATGGTGGCGAAGGGTCCAATGCCCAAGACGCCCCCGTAGACCGCCGGAAGTCCCAGGCGCGAGGCGGACGCCATGACATTAAAACCACCGCCGGGCGACGACGAGCTCTCGTTCACCCGGACGTCAGAACCGAGTGCCGGTAACGCGCCCAGCCGCAGGACAATGTCCACCACCACCGAGTCAACGAGCACCAAGCGGGCCCTCGGGGCGCTCACGTCGCGGCGAAACCGGCGCCGTTGCGTAACGCCAGCAATTTCGTCGCCATCTCGCCGAGGTTGAGGCCATTCTCGTTGGCGACGGTCTCGCGAGCCTTGGCGGGGAATACGTGAAAGCCCTGTAGGGAACCAACGATGGCGCCCGTCATGGCGGCGATGGTATCGCTGTCGCCACCGAGCGACGCCGCGACGCGACAGGCGAGCCACGGTTCTCGCCAAAATTCACTCGCGACCGCGAAGGCCGCCGGCACGGACTCCCAGGTGGCCAAACTTGTGCCGACCAGGATGGGGAGGAGGTCCACTACGCCTTCGGCGTTGAGACCTTCCACCAGTTGAATCGCCCAACGGATGCGAACGGCGACGTCCGCCCCGGCAATCCAGTGACCGCGTCGCGAACCAATCGCGGCAGCCTCGCACGCGAGTTCGATCATCTCTTCCATCGACGCACCTTCGACGCCACCACTGACCGCGGCGGCGACCGCGCTCGCGCCGGCGAGAGCCACGCTGGTGTTGTGCGTGAGTCGACTGGCCATGACGACGTTCGACACCAGTACCTCGAGGTCGAGTGGACCAACGGCAATACCCACTGGCGTAATGCGCATGGCGGCACCGTTCGTGTCACCGCGACTGCCGACCTCTTCTGGGTTACCGCCGTCAACTAACGCGGCGATAGCGCGCTTGGTGGAAGGCCCGAGGAGGTCCAGCGACCCCTTCGCCTTCATACCTTCTTCCCACGCCATTAACGCTGTCGCCCAGCGACGAACGTCAACCTCTCCCCCACCTTCAATGAGTTGGGCGGCGAGCAACATGGCCTGTTCGGTGTCATCGGTGATCCGGCCCGCGGTCATGCCTTCGGCGATGGGATGGTCACTCGGCGCCGGTTCAAAGTCGACCAGCAACGTGCCGAAGACGCTCACGACCTCTTCACGCGTCATCATCTGGGTCGGCATTCCGAGCGCGTCGCCAATGGCGAGTCCGTAGAGGGCGCCGGCCGCGCGATCGAACTTATTCGTCGAGGACAGCGCCGTCAGCGACGGCGATTCGTCGGCCCTCTTAGCCCGGTCGTCGGCGTTGATCATGGCCCCTTCCACGCTCTCAGCCTACGAAGGAACGACGAGGGAACAAACCATGCGACGCCCGCAGTGACCACGAAAAAGGAGACTTAGAGTTGCCTGGATGGTGCAAAAGTATTTTCTGACGTGCGGGCGAGTGCGCCGTGCAGCGACACGGACACACTCGTGATTCCCCTCCTCACGTCCGACGAGATGCGTAGCGCCGACGCGGTCGCGGTCGCACGTCGTGGTCTGGGCGCCCTCGTGCGCGACGCCGGCACGGCCGTCGCTCTCGAAGCCTCGGCGATGCTCGGCTCGTGTTACGGCGCCCGAGTGGCGGTCGTAGTGGGTCCGGGCCTCAACGGGAGCGACGGACGAATGGCCGCGGGCTGGCTGAAAGCCCGCGGCGCCACGGTCGACCTCATCGAGGTAGCCCATCAACCGGCCGTCCTTGAGGGATACGAATTAGTCATCGACGCGGCCTTCGGACTCGGTTGCTCGCGGCCCTACGTCGCCCCGACCGTGTCCGACGAGACATTGGTGTTGGCCGTCGATCTGCCGTCGGGCGTAAACGCCGACACGGGCGAACTGCTGGGCGAACCAGTCGCCGCGGACGTCACTTTGGCCATTGGCGCCGTGAAGCCGGCGCACGTCACTGGTCCGGCCGCTCTCTTCGTCGGCGCACTGCGCTTCGCGGGCCTCGACATCGTCACCGAGTTCGCCAATGGGGTACTCGCTGACGATGACCTCGAGGGACTTCTGCGGTTATCGAGCGCCGATCATAAATGGACCCACGCCCTACAGGCGTTCGCCGGCTCGACCTTGATGCCCGGCGCCGCCAGTTTGGTGGTGCGCGGCGCCTTGGCCGGCGGGGCCTCGATGGTGCGACTGACCAGTCGGGGCGACGTCGCGAGCCTCGTCGAACTACCGCCGGAAATCGTCCACAGCGGGGGCGACGGCGTGGAACCGCGGTGCCGCGCGATTGTCGCCGGTCCCGGTCTCGGCGAGGGCGCGGCGAAATGGTTGCGCGAGTGCCTGCAGGGCGTCGAGGTCCCCGTGGTGCTCGACGCCGACGGACTTGACGTCACACTGTTGCCGGGCCCGCTCTCCCCCGATCGACGGTGGGTGCTCACGCCACACGACGGCGAATTCGCGCGTCTCACCGGCGCGTCGGTTCCGAGCAATCGCCTCGACGCGGTGAGGAGCTTCTCGCGAGCAACGGGGTGCGTGGTCCTCCTGAAAGGCCCGACCACCATCGTCGCCGAGCCGAGCGGTCGCGTGCGCGTGGTGCGCTCGGGCACGCCCACGCTCGCCACGGCCGGTACCGGCGACGTACTCTCGGGACTCATTGGCGCCACGATCGCGCGCGGCCATGAACCATTCGAAGCGGCGGCGCTCGCGGCCCATCTGCACGGGCGCGCCGGCGCCACCTTGCCCGCGTACGCCACGGCCTCCGCGATCCCGAGCGCGGTCACGGCATTTCTCGAGAACTACTGACCGGCGAGGCCGCCGGCCGCGTACCCACCGCGAGTACGTTAGGTGAGGAGGTAGAGATGAAGTCACCCGAAGCATTTGCCGACCTCGATGGTGAAGGCCGCGGACTTCTGGCCCCGATGACCGTCGTCATTTCCGACGACGTCGACACCGACGACGCGCGGCGCGTCGCCCTTCGCCAATGGATCGCCGAGCACCCCCATCCCACCGGGCGCGTACTCGCGCAGGCCGGGCTGGTGGCTCCTCACCTTCCGCGACCGTGGGGCCTCGACGCCGATCCCGACCACCAACTGATCATCGACGATGAACTGCGACGAGCCAATATCCACCGACCGATCAACCCCATTGGCATTGGGTGGGCTGGCCCGACGATTCTCTACGCCGGCACGCTCGAACAACAGCAGCGCTGGCTGCCGTCGCTCTTCAGCGGCGAGGAGTTCTGGTGTCAACTGTTCAGTGAGCCCGACGCCGGCAGCGACCTCGCGTCGCTCGCGACCTCGGCCGTGCGCGACGGCGATGAGTGGGTCATCACCGGACAAAAGGTGTGGACGAGTTATGCCCATTTGGCCACCTGGGGTATCCTGCTCGCGCGCACCTCGAACGAGGGCGCCCCGCAACAGGGCATCAGTTACTTCATCTGCCCCATGAAGGCCGACGGCGTCACCATCAGACCCATCATCGACATCACCGGGGACCACGCGTTCAACGAAGTCTTCTTGGACGAGGTTCGCGTACCGGCCGATTTTATGATTGGCGACCTCAACGACGGTTGGCGTCTCGCCAAAGTGACGCTCGGCAATGAACGGGTCTCTCTTTCGGGAGAAGGCGTGCTCTGGGGTCGCGGACCCACGGCCGATGACCTCGTGAGCTACGTGCGCGACCACGACGTGGCGCACACGGCGTTGGAGCGCGACGACCTCGTCAAGTGTTGGTCGCACGGCGAGATTCTGCGACTCCTGCGTCTTCGACTGGTGGCCGCGGCGCAGGCCGGACGTGAACCGGGAAGTGAGGCGAGCGTGCGCAAAGCGCTCGCCGACGACCACGGGCAAGAGGTCATGACCCTCGCGCACCGTTTGGCCGGCGCAGCCGGGATGCTCGACGGACGCGGGCCGGGCGGTAGCGGCGGGGCCGAAGGTGCCCAGTGGTCGTTCGGTTTTCTCTACGCCCAGGCGCTCACCATCGGCGGCGGTACCTCGGCCGTGCAACGAAACATCATTGGCGAACGAGTCTTGGGACTCCCGAAGGATCCGGCGAAGTAGCGACTCCTTCAGCGGCGCCGTGGCTCCCAGGTGAAGGTGCGCTGCGCCACGACGAAGCCAACGGCCCCCCAAATGCCCAGCACGACGAAGGTGCGAAACTCGAACCCGTTGCCCCGAGAGGCGGCGAGGGTGTGCTGCATCGAGCTCACCAGTGGTTGCAGCGGGAGGTAGGACGCGAAGTGGAGCAGCCAGGGCGGCAGGAGTTCGGGTGGGAGAAAGACGCCACTCACGAAACTAAGAATGACCACGGTGAAGGGCCCGACCGAATTCGACATCTCCGAGGTCGTGATAGCCCGCGTCAGGGCGAGTCCCAGAGCGGCGAAAGTGAAGACCCCGAGCGCCGTGTAGCAAAGAATGGTCGCGAGCACGTCGGCGCGCAACGAGAGGCCGTAGCCGAAAGAGGACACCGCGAACATGACCGTGATGAGCGCGAGCGAGGTGACGAAGAGATAGATGATCTCGCCCGCGAGGAACACGCCCGAGGGCATCGGCGTCCCGCGGAAACGCTTCAGCCAGCCGGCTTCGCGGGCGCTCACGATCGAGACCAGGATGCCCGTGAACGACCCGAGCATGACCCCGTAGGTGGTGAGACCACCGGTATAGAAGGCGATCGTCGACACGTAGTGACCGTCGACGGGGACGACCTTGGACTTTCCCCCGAAGACCGAATTGAAGAGTACGAGGAAGCCCACCGGCATCACGATGCCGAAGATGACCGTGCGCGAACTGCGAAGGTAGCCGCGCAAATTGAAACCCGCTTGACGAAGCGAAAGTCGGATGAACCTCACAATGGTTCCTCGGTCACCCTCAGAAAGACGTCATCGAGGGTCGGACGAATAACTTCCAAGCCGGCCAGTTCGACACCGGTTCGCTCGCACCAATGGAGCAGACGCAGCAGTGACGCCTGTGGGTCATCGACGCTCGCCACCACGACGTCGCCGCGGACCTGAAATTGGATCTGCGCCCCTTGCGCCAATGCGTCGAGAGCCAGGTCGTCGACGCGCGAGAATCGAATCGAGGTCGTCCCGGTCATGGCAATGAGGGAGGACGAGGTGCCTTCGGCGACGATGCGTCCTTCCGACATGATGGCCACGCGATCGCAGAGATGTTGCGCCTCTTCCATGTAGTGCGTCGTGAGCAGAATCGAGGTCCCCCTTGCCCGCAGCCCTTCCAGCATCGTCCAAAACTCCCGACGTGCCGCCGGGTCAAAGCCCGTCGTCGGTTCATCGAGGAAGAGCAACTCGGGCGTGCCAACGATGCCCACGGCGACGTCAACGCGGCGCTTCTGGCCGCCCGAGAGTCGACCAATTCGATCGTTCGCCTTATCGCCCAGGCCCACGAGTTCGAGCGTGTCCTTCACACTCCTCGGATTCGAGAAGAAGCCGGCGAAGAGTCGAACCGTTTCGGCCACGGTGTGGACGGGATCGAAATCGGACTCCTGCAAGACCAGGCCAATGCGGTCCTTCCAGGCGCCGTCTCCGTTGAAAGGGTTGACCCCGAGGACCTGCACGGCACCGACACTGGGTCGTTGATAGCCCTCCAGCATCTCGACCGTCGTGGTCTTTCCCGCGCCGTTCTTGCCCAGCAGTCCGAAAATCTCACCGCACTCCACCCGAAAAGAGACGTCGTCCACGGCGGTGAACGAGCCAAAGCGCTTGGTGAGTCCCGAGACTTCTATAACGCTCGCCATCAACTCTCCCGCTTCGCGTGCCCCCGTTTTAGCACTGCCGGCCGCGGCGTTGGACTTTACGTCGACGACTGGCCGACGTGATGAACCGGCGCCGAGGCCGACTTATTTGGTAAGAAACACCTGTCCGAACATCTCGGACGTTACCGTCGAAAGAGAGCAATGAAAGGATTTAGAAACTTCCTCATGCAGGGCGAACTGATCGTGATCGCCGTTGGACTGGTGGTGGCTCTGGCCTTCAGCACCTTGATTAAAGCCTTCACCGACAACGTCATCACGCCGCTCATCAATTCGTTGGCCGGAGGCGGCCGCACGGGCAACGGGCTCGGGTGGACCGTGAACGGGCAACGCATCGACCTCGGTGCGTTTATCTCGGCCATGGTGTACTTCGTCGTGTTCATGGCCGTGGTCTACTTCGTCATCGTCGTGCCGTACCGCTCGTACATGCAGCGACGCGGCACGACCGTCTTTGGTCCTCCGGCGCCGTCCAAGGTGTGCCCCAGTTGTCTCTCCGGTGGGTTGCCCCTTGCCGCCACCACGTGCAGGTTTTGTTCGAGCGAGGTACCGCTCATCGCCTAACGGTCGAACGGTCGCGCGACTACGGCGTGGCCTGTTCGCGCGCAATCTTCTCGAGGGCGGGCAGGGCCGCCTCGAGGAGGGCGCGCTCGCTCGCGCTTAAGCACTCCAGGCGGGCACCGAGGCCAATGGTTCGTTCGTTCCATACCGTCGCGAGCGTTGCCTGACCGCGCGACGTCAGCTCGACGAGACAGGCTCGCTTGTCATCGGGGTCGTCCGTGCGCTTCAAGAGGCCGAGTTCTTCGAGACTGGCGACGACTCTGGTCGCCACCGGTGCGCCGACCGACTCGTGGTTGGCCAGCGCACTGATGCGCAGAGGACCGAACTCTTCGACGGTAGCTAAGGCCGACATCTGGGACGGCGCCAGACCGGCGCTCTGCTGACGGCGAAGGGCGCGGGCTAAGCGCACCAAGATGAGGCGAAGGCGCGCCGCGGTCTCGGACGTCGCGTCAAACGTTGGCGTGTGGACGCTCTTCATCGCACGACGTCACTTTCGAAGGCGATTTCGCCGGGGACCGCACTGGACGTTGACGCCAAATCGCCCACGTGTTGGGCCAAGGACTGGTCCACGTGCACGTAGCGCTTCCCACGAAGGGCCGAGCACAACGCACCCACCACCGACATCAAGATGGCCGCACCAAAGACGATGACGAGTCCGCGGTGAAACGACGACTCGATGAGGTGAGGGAAGAACTGCTTACCGGTGAGCTGTAAGTATTGAGCGTGGGTGACCTGCAAACGGGCCTCGGGTCCCAGCAGGTTCTTCAAAGGGTTCTTGCCGAGAAACGTCGAGAAGAGACTGCCCACCACGGGAAGATTGGCAATGGCGTGCGCTTGGGCGACGCCCACGCCGTTGGCCGTAAGCCCCTTGAATATCGCCTTCGGAAGGGTGTTGGAGAGCCCCACGATCATCAGTGAGAAGAAGACGCCGATGGAGAGCACGAAACCCGTGTTCATGAAGGCCGCTTGAATACCGGCCGCGCCGCCTCGCTCGTCCGAGGGCACGCTATTCATGATGGCGGCGGAGTTAGGCGCCGAGAACATCCCGCCGCCCAGACCGTTCAAGAAGACCATCACCGCAAAGACCCAGTAGCTGAAGTTCGTGGGCACCGCGAGGAGTCCAATGAAGCTCGCGCCAAAGACCACGAGGCCGCTCGTCGACAGGATTCGCGCACCGTGTCGGTCAGAAAGGTAGCCCGAAAGTGGTCCCGCGAACAAGAAGCCCGCGGTCAACGGCAAGAGGTAGATGCCAGCCCAGAGCGGCGTGGCCGTGTAGGCGTACCCGTGAAGGGGCAGCCAAATTCCCTGGAGCCAAATGATGAGCATGAACTGCAATCCACCTCGAGAGATCGCGGCCAAAAAGCCCGCGGCGCTGCCCGTCGAGAAGGCGCGAATCTTGAAGAGGCGCAGATTGAACATGGGTGAGGCGACGCGTCGCTCGATGGTGAAGAAGGCGGCCAAGAAGACGGCCCCGGTGATGAAGGCGATCAAGACCTTGGGCGACGTCCATCCCATGGCATTCGTACCGTAGGGCTGGATGCCGTAGACAATGCCCACGAGGAGTGCGGTAAGACCGACTGCAAACGTGAGATTGCCCCACCAGTCGATCTTGGCGGCCGCACGCTGGCCGTTGTCGCGCAGGCTGTGATATCCCCACACCGTACCGAGGATCCCGAACGGTACCGACACCCAAAACACGAGGCGCCAGTCCCCGATGGAGAGCAGGCCGCCAGCGATCAGTCCGATGAAGGACCCACCAATGGCCGCCACTTGGTTGATGCCCATTGCCAGGCCCCGCTGGTCCGCCGGGAACGCGTCCACCAAGATTGCGCTCGAGTTAGCGAAGAGCATGGCGCCGCCCACGCCCTGGACGAGTCGCCACAGCACGAGCCAGAGAGCACCCGATCCCGCGTGATAAGGATCGAGAGCGAGCAAGACCGAAGCGAACGAGAACACGGCGAAGCCGAAGTTATAGATCTTGACGCGGCCCATAATGTCGCCGAGACGACCGAGACTGATGACGAGCACTGCGGTCACCAAGAGGTAGCCCTGGAGTAACCAGAGCAGATAGCCGACGTTGCCCGCCGACAAAGGATTGATCCCCACGCCCCGGAAGATGGCGGGCAGGGAGATCAAGATGATTGACGAATTGACGGTAGCCATGAAGACGCCGAGCGTCGTGTTGGTCAGAGCAATCCATTTGTAGCGTTCACTCGGCAGTGCGTCCATTTTGTTGGCGGCCATCGGTCCATCCCCGGTATTTAATTGCTTGACTACAAGCAATTATAGTCAAGCCGTGGCCGATCAAAGGTTTGGACCGTAACCTTGGTCTCTCGTGTTGCGCTGCCCCTACCCTCTCGTCCATCTGGCTCAGTGGCCGTCGAGGGTCATGGGATGGGTGGCGACTTGTACGCACGGACGAAGTCAGTCCCGAAGATCCCGCGGGAACCGGTCGAGCCCGTGAGTGCGACCCCTCTACACCTCCACAAGTGGAACGACCGAGTGGTGTGGGGCGCAGTCCTGGCGTCGTTCGCGTCGGGCTTCGGGCAGTTCGGTGTCGTCACCGCGCTCGGCAGCGTCGCGAAATCGTTCGGCCATCTCGTGCACGGAGCGACGCTCGCCGACCAGGCGGGACTGTCGGGCACCAAGTTGGGGCTGGGGCTCGCCGTCATTCGATTGGCCTCGCTCGGTGGACTCCCCCTCACCGCGCTGGGCGACCGCTTCGGACGACACCGAATGCTGGTGGTGAGCGTTGGTTTCGGTCTTCTGGCCACGGTCCTCGCCGCCTTCAGTCCGGGCTATTGGTGGTTCGTTGTTATCTTCGCCGCGGGCCGTCCGTTGCTGAGCGCCACCAACGCACTCTCAGAGGTACTGGCCGCCGAACAGACCGACGCCAAAGGACGCGCCAAAGCGCTAGCCCTGGTCGCCGCGGGCTACGGCGTCGGGGCCGGTCTCACCGCCATCATCCACAACGCGGCGTCCAAATCCCTGGGCTTTCGCGGACTCTTCGCTCTGGCGGTCGTGCCGCTACTCCTGCTGCCGGTGATCAGTCGATGGGCGACCGAACCGGATCGCTTCGTCATCGCGAGCGACGAGATCGACCCCTCCGCGCCGGTCCTCGGAGCGATCGCCGCGCCCTATCGTCGCCGTCTGGCGCAACTATCAGTTATTGCCTTCGCGCTGTCCTTCATCACCGGACCCGCCAACAGCTTCATATTTCTGTACGCCCAGAACATCGAACACCTCTCCGGCGCGGTCACCGTCGCGATGGTCGTGGGTGCCGGTGCGACGGGACTCGCCGGACTCCTCGTCGGTCGTTGGATGGCTGACCGCTTTGGGCGCCGTCCGACCGGTGCGCTCGGCATGGTGGGCCTTGCGCTCGCGGGCGTGCTCTCCTACGCCGGACCGCGCGGCGCACTCGTGCCCGGATACGTCTTGGGCGTCATGTTCGGATCGCTCTTCGCGCCGGCGGTGGGTTCATTCATCAACGAACTCTTCCCCACCGCCATGCGCGCGTCGGCCGCCGGGTGGTTCCTCGCCGCGGGGGTGCTCGGTGCGGTGCTGGGGCTGGTCGTCTTCGGCGCCATTGCCGACGTCGGGAAGCAGTTCGCGCTCGCGGCCCAGGTCACCTTTCTTCCCGCGATGTTGGTAGCCGGACTGTTTTGGGTCCTGCCCGAAACCAAGGGCCGCGAACTCGAAGAGCCCTGGCCCGAGTAACGGTGGGCAATCAGAACGGCGTGGTGAGTGTGGTGCCGTTAATCAACTGTTCGCGACCATTCGCGGTGAGGCGCCACGCTGAGGAGCGTCCCTCGACGACCCACTCCGTCAGTCCCCCCACGATGGCGGTCTCTTCATCGACGCCCAACACCGTGATGTCGGGATCGTGGGGTAAGAGGAAACGGGTCATCATGTCAGGAATCCGCGACACGAAGGCGTCAAAGTGGGGAATGACGCGCAGATGCGGCAAGAGCCCGAGTCCTTCGGTGCCCCCCTCACGGGGGTGGCGAAGCGACGGAACCCACGCCGAGAACGCCATCGCGCCCGCACTACATCCCGCCAGCGCCGAGCCGCCCTTCCACGCTTCGACAATGGCGGACCACACCACCGTCTCGCGCAACGTCTCGGCGAGAAAACCGGGGTGACCACCCGAGAGGTAGATGAGACCGGCACCTTCAATCAACGAGGCGATCGCCGGGTTCTCGGCGTCGCTTCGTTCATTCACCGGCACGATCACTGGTTCGACACCGAGCCGATTGGCCTGGGCAATGCCCAGACTGTGCCATCGTTCAAGGGTGGCCTTGCCGTCGGGCACGGCGGCGGTCGCTAGCTGCACGTAGCGGGCCGGACGCCCGGCGATGAGACTGCCCTCGAAATCGGCCATTTGGGGCAGGTATTCCCCCGAGCCCACGAGCGCGAGCGGCCCGGGCGCCGATGCCCCGCTCACTGCGAAACGCCAAAGATTGTTGCGCGTGCGATGGAGGGCATCGGTGAAGTCATAACTCGCTTACTTTACAGGTCGCCACAACTCGGTACGCTCCATCGCGCGCGGCCCTATTCGAGTCACGGACTCTGCCGGGTACGGCGCCGCGGCGAAGGTGCGTTAGGAACCAAAGATGGGAACGATTTGGCCGCGCGCCAGGGCGTGGAACCGCAAATTAAATCCCACGGCCGCGGGCGAGGAGTCGCGGTCCACGTCGAGGTGCTCCACGTCGAGTGCGTGCAGCGTGTGCACGTACCGGTGGGGCACGTCACCGGGAGGTGGCGCCGAGCCAACGTAGCCCCACGTACCGGCGTCGTTGCGAATCTGGACCACGCCCTGGGGCAGCGCGGTCGAGTCAGCGGCGCCCGCTCCGGAAGGAAGTGACGAGACGTCCGCCGGAATGTCGACCGCTAACCAGTGCCAGAAACCGCTGCCGGTGGGTGCGTCGGGGTCGTGCACCGTGACGGCAAAACTCTTCGTCTCTGCCGGGGCGCCGCTCCAGGAGAGTTGAGGCGATTGGTTGGAACCGTCGTAGCCCATGATGTTGGCGACCTGAGACGACGACAGCGTGGCGCCGTCGGTCACGTCGGTGCTGGTGAGGTCGATGCTCGCGACCTCGGGGAAATACGAAAAGGTAAGCGGTGGTCGGTCGGGGCTGGTCATTGAGTCCTCTCGCTTGCGGGCTGCCCCGACTGTACCCGCGCCGACCGTTCGTTGACCCGTGACAACGTCAGTCGCGTCGCCTCAATGTCTCTCCGGGGCGTCTTGACTGTGCTGGGCTGATTCGTCGTGCGACGCGAGTCCGGTATGAAGGTAAGCAATGACGTCCGATGCGGCGTACTCGTCTCGACCAATGAGAAGTGGGGCAATGTCGTTGAGGCTGTCGCCACTGGTCACGATGGGGGGCTCGTCAATGCCTCGGCGACGAATCTGGCCCAGGCCGGCGGTCGCCATTAGCGCATTGCAAAGGCAGGTGCGCTCGATCGAGTCCTCTTGGACGCCACCTTTGGCGACGAAGACGTCCACGGGTTCACTCGGACACCGATAGCCAACCGATCCGTCGCTTTTCGCGTACGCCTCGCGCAGGTAGCCGAGATCGCAGCGACGTTGGCGTTGCTCGTACACGTCAGGATCAGAAAGCGTTCCCTCGACCTCGGCGACCTTGAAGGGGTAGCCGGTGGATGACGCGCGTACCGAGGTCCGTACGTGAACCCGGTGGCTGAGCACCTCGGTGACGACCTGGGCGCGAAGCGTGGGTTCCATACCCGACTCGTGGCAGTAGGCGAAGAGCGTGCCGACCTGGACGCCCGTCGCACCGACCTTCAGGGCGTCGCGCACATCCAACGGCGTCGTTATTCCTCCGGCGAGCCAGAACGGCACTCCACACGCGCGCATCACTTCGAAGTCCACCTGGTCGCGTGGCCCATAGAGCGGTCCGCCGTCCTGGTCGAGCACGAGGGATCCTCTGGGCGGCGCGTTGTGACCTCCGGCCACGGGACTCTCCACCACGAAGCCGTCCACGACACCCGAGCTGCGACGAAGAAGTGCGTTGGCGAGTACGTGCGACGACACGATGGCCAAGAAATTGGGTCGTTGCACATTGTGGGGACCGTCAAAGTGCGCGGGATCGAAGCGAAGCGTCGGAACTTCATCACCTGTTGCGGTGCCACTCATCTCCAGAGATGACGCCACGACCTCGCCACCGGCGAGTCGATCAAGGATGCCGGGTATCGCTGCGGGTATCCCCGCTCCCATCAACACGTAGTCAACGCCCGCGAGCATCGCGCCGTACAGAGTGGGGACGGTCGGGAGTTGAACTTTGGTGAGAAGATTGATTCCCACCAGTCCGTCGTGGCCGCGTTTGGCGAGCGCCACTTCGACGAAGCTGGCCAGCACCAGCAGGTCCTGCGAACTCTGGACGTGGCGGTGCGTGAGCATCGGCACCGAACGATAGGGCGACGTCGCCGCGCGCTTCGCGGAGGCGTATTTCGCGAGCACCTCGCGCACCACGGTCTGGGCGGGAAACTGATCGAGGACGGCGCGAAGTTCCACGTCAACGCCCCGGTCCTGTAAGCGTCGCGCAAAGACCGCGTCAATCGCCGTGCCCGACACGACACCCAACTGACCGGCCATGGAGACTGCACGCGCGAGCGGCCAGTGCGAGATCGCGATGCCCATGCCTCCTTGGATGAGCCACGGAAGTGGTCGCGAAGCCAAGTTCGCTCGCTGGTTCATCGCGCGAGAACCGCCCGTGGTGCCCGCGGGGCATTGCGAAGGTCAGTTTTCATATTGAGCGAGGACCACCGTTCCATTCGCCCAATTTTACGATTCGCTCCCGCGGGGCTGCAGTGTCCAAAGTCCTTTCGGTCTGGTCGAGGGCCACCACGCAGGACGACGTGAGAATGTGACAATTGTCTTACGCTTTACGCTTCGTTCCACCGCCAGTCAGGACTTTGTGAAAAAAGAACAACGGCTGCTCCCAGTGCGACTATCGCGCGTCGAGACTGCGCTTCGCCTCGACGGTTCGTGGGGCCATACGTTCGTTGACGATTTATCCAAAATCTCCCCCTGATGAGCTTTGGTATTCAACGCCGGGTACGCGGCGTTGATAATCGATGGGGCGAACTGGTGACGGCGAGCAACAAGGCAATCCAACGCGTGACAAGGTCTAACACGAGCCCCCGAATCAAGTGCGACCTAGGGAGTCGCGGTTACGGTTGTGAGGGGTACCACTGAGCAAAATTCGGAGCGAGCATGTACACACGGCAATTTATGGGTTCGAAACGCCACGCAGTGGCGCGGATGATCGTCACCAGCGCTCTGATGGGTTCGACCTTTCTGGTGAGCCTGGCCACGTCCGCCTCCGCAGCCCCTCCGTATCATTTGGTCGTCACGGTGGAGCCTTCGACGACTGACGCCAGCGGTGCGGCGCTCGGGGTCGTTCCCAAGGTCTCAATTGAAGACGCGTCCAACACGGTACAAAATTTCACGAGTTCGATCACCGCGACCCTTACGACGGGTAGCGGCACCATCACGGCGCCGACCGCGTCCGCCGTCGCGGGCGTCGCCACCTTTAATGGACTCGCCCTCAACGCGCTCGTAGGTACCTACACCTTGACCTTCACCGACGCGGCCGACAGCGCTACCGGCGTGTCGTCTTCGATCACCGTCACGGTAGGCACCGCTACCAAATTGGCGTTCGCGGCGGCCGTCGTCGCCGGTGCGGTAACCGGTGTCGCGCTGACGCCACAACCGGTGGTCGACGTCGTCGATTCCGGCGGCAATATCGTGAGCTCCGACACGTCAACCGTCACCGCGGCCTACAGCGTGGGTGGATCAACGCTCACCAATAACACGAAGGCGGCCGTCGCGGGCGTGGCCACTTTCGCCGGATTTGCCATCACCGCGCCGATTGACACTTCGACCGGCACGTTGACCTTCACCGACGGATCATTCACTTCGGCCGTGTCGGGGTCGGTGAGCATTACCGGTCCGGCTTCCAAATTGGTGCTTTCGACGCAACCCTCGGTTTCGGGATCGAGTGGTACGCCCCTTACAGTGCAGCCCGTGGTCAGCGTCGTTGACGCGGCGGGCCAAGTGGTCAAGGGGGACGCTTCGACGGTGACCGCGGGAATCGTTAATCCACCGTTGGGCTCCTCCGTCACGAATGGCACGAAAGTCGCCGTGGCCGGAGTGGCGACCTTCAGCGGACTTGCACTTAACGCACTCGCCGGCTCCTACAGCGTGGCGTTCGTCGACGCGACGCTGACCTCCGCCACGATCACCAATTCCGTCGTACTCTCACTGGGCGCCGCCGCCAAGTTAACGATCGGCACGCAGCCGTCCACCTCGACGCCGGCGGGCGCTCCACTGCTCCAACAGCCAGTGATTTTCATTCAGGATTCTGGTGGAAACCTGGAGACGACCAATTCGTCAACAGTCGTCGCGACGCTGACCTCAGGAAGCGGATCATTGGTGCACGCCACAGCCGTGGCCGTTGGTGGCATTGCCACTTTCAGCGGACTTCAATTGAATGTGCCGGTGGGTGTCTACACCTTGACCTTCTCCGATGGCGCGCTCACCCCGGCGATCTCGACCAGCATCACGGTGTCGGCCGGATTCGCTTCCCAGCTGGTCATCACCATTCAGCCGTCAGTGACCGTGGCCAGCGGTGCCCCATTAGCGCAACAACCCGTGGTGAAGCTCGAAGACGCCGGTGGCAACACGATCCTCAGCAATACGTCGACCGTGACGGCCACCGTGACCACCAGCGTGGGCGCGATTACTAACAACACCGCCGCCATATCGCCCACCACCGGACTCGCCACGTTCAGCGCCCTGACGCTGAAAGAGTTAGTTGGCACGTACTCGATTACTTTCTCTGGTCCATCGCTCACCTCAGTTGTCTCGTCCAATGTGAACGTGACCACGGGGATTGCCACGCAGTTGGTCGTCACGTCGCAGCCTTCCAGCGTTGACGCCAGTGGCGTTGCCTTAGTGCAAGTGCCGATCGTGAAAGTGGAAGACTCCGCTGGCAACGTGGTCACCACCGACGTGTCGAGCGTCACCGCGAAGATCACCAGCGGGGGCGTTTCGGTCTCCGCGCCCACGCATGCGGCCGTCGCCGGAGTCGCCACCTTCACTGGACTGGCGCTCAACGCGCTCGTCGGTCCCTGCACGCTGACCTTCACCGATGGCACCTTGCTGCCGGCCGTCTCGAGCAGCGTCACCGTCGGCGTCGGTCCCGCGTCCCAGTTGGTCGTGACCGCGCACCCGGGCACTTCGGCGGCGACCGGCGTCGTTCTCACAGCACAACCGGTCGTGAAGGTGGAAGATTCGGGCGGCAACGTAGTGACCAGCGTCGTCACGGGGACTATCACGGCCGCGATTTCGACCGGAACCGGCGGCTCACTGAGTGGTGGCACAACCGCCAACATCACCGCGGGCGTGGCCACCTTCAGTGGATTGATTCTCACTGGCGTACCCGGTACGCACTACACCTTGACGTACTCGGGCCTCAGCTTCAACACGAACGACACGACCTCGATCCTCGTTGGTCAGCCGCAGTCCACCCTCGCTGTCGCGTCGATCAATGCCACCTACGGGCGCAGCTTCGCGCTGCGCACCAGCGGCGGTTCCGGAACGGGTGCCACCACCTTCACGGTCATCAACGGCACGGCGTCGGGCTGCTCGATTTCGGGCACCACGCTGCAAGCTGCGAGCAACGGGACCTGCATCGTGACCGCGACCAAGACGGGTGACGCGATCTACGCGAGTACCAGGTCGATCGCCGCAGTCGTCACCTTCGCCAAGTTGCCAATCCCCCACGCGATTCGGGTGAATTTCGCCGTGAACAGCAGCGCCTTGAGCGTCGGCGCGAGAAACGCCGTCAATGCGCTCGTGAGGAAATTGACCACGCACTCGACGGTGCTCGTGACCGGCTTCGCCCCGGGCAACCTCAAGCTCGCCCGTAGCCGCGCCGGCGCAGTCGCGCAGTTCCTCGTTCGTAGACTCCACGTCAAGATTCAGTATCGCTACGTGACAAACTCCGCCGCGCAGAGTGCCCTCCTCACGATCAGAGCTCAGTAGAGTCAAGCCCGAATACATACCTTTCAAGAAGCGCCCGGTCAGCTCGGCGCGGGCCGGGCGCTTGCGACGGGCCGGTGTTCGATGTGGCGGTCCTACGACGAACTGCTTCGCCAATTGACGAAACGAGGGTTCGGGCTTAGTTTCGCTGAGGGGTCCCTGCTACCGCGGCCTAAAGTCGTGACATGGGAACGTGCTGGCGACGGTGACGCATTGCAAACGGGGGACTAACGACTATGTCGAGTGAGGACGTCGTCGTTCCCGATCTGGAACAGTACTTCTGGAACTCAGTTGATTTGCTTTCCGTCTTTCGTCACGATGGGAAAATCGGCGTCACGAATTCGGCGTGGGAGAACCTTCTCGGATGGGACGCCGAGAGCCTGAGGGGTCGACGCTTCGTCGACTTGTTGCATCCGGACGACGTCGCGCGAACGAACGAGGAGTCCGACGCCCTGTGGAGCGGCACCGATGTCGCGCGCGCGGGATTTCAGAATCGCCTTCGGCGCCGTGACGGGACATTCTGCTGGATTGAGTGGACGTCGCGACGTGATGGGGACCTCATTTATTCGAGCGGTCGCGACGTGACGCTCCGCAAGGAAAAACTGGCGCAACTGGACGCCAGCATCGATATGACCTCCGCGATCTTTCGCGCCGCTGCGGACCTCATCGTGATCGTCGACCGAGATATGAAAATTGCCAATTCGAGCCCTTCTGGACAACACTTTTTCGGCTACCCCAACGAGCGACCAGCGGGCGCCGACGTCTTCACGCTCGTGCATCCCGACGACCGGACGGCCGTCGAGGCAGCACTCACGAAAGTTTTCCAGCCCGATCTGGGCGAGATCGTGGTGGTCCAGTACCGGGGACTCCACGCGGACGGCCACTGGATGGCCATCGAAGCTCGTGGCCAGGCTCTGCACTCCAGTGACGGCGTACCGACGCACGCCGTCTTCATCTCGCGCGACATCACCGACGCCGTGGCATCCGAAACCGCACTGGAGCGCGCCTTCAACAAGACCAAGGCGATTCTCGACGCCGCCCCCGACTCCATCATCGTGATTAACCGGGACCTCTTCATTATGGAGGCGAGTCCCGGTACCGAGATGACCTATGGCTACCCCTCGGCCAAGCGGATGGGTCAGAGTTCGCTGGCCATCGTGCATCCCGACGACCGCGAGTTCGTCACTGGAGAGCTGGAACGACTTTTCGTCCTTGACACTGATGAACTGGTCACGTACCGCTTCCGCGCGCAACACGCCGACGGACGATGGCTCTTCATGGAGACGCGGGGACGAGTACTTCGGGACCACGAGCGCGATGAGCCCCACGCCGTCTTGGTGTCGCGCGACATCTCGAAGTCGGTCGCGGCCGAAGAGGCCCTCGAAGAAGCGAAGGAAGAGGCGGAGCGAGCCAACGCGGCCAAGAGTGAATTCATGTCGCGCATGAGCCACGAGCTTCGTACCCCCTTGAACTCAGTCCTGGGTTTTGCGCAGATACTCCAGATGGAGTTGAAGTCGACGGACGACCTCGAGCTCGTTGACCACGTTTACAAGTCGGGCCAGCACCTCCTGTCGCTGATTAACGAGGTACTCGACATCGCACGCGTCGAGTCAGGCACCATTGGACTCACGCTGGAGTCGGTCAGCCTCCACGATCTGGTGAGTGAATGCCTCGGCATCATCGGACCCCAAGCCAACGAACATGGAGTGGGTATTGGCTACAGCGACACGTTCGACTACCTGGTGCGCGCCGACCAGTTGCGATTGAAGCAAGTGGTCCTCAATCTTCTCTCGAACGCCATTAAGTTCAATCGCCGCCACGGCACTGTCACGCTGCAGTGTCATGCGACGTTCGGTCTGGTCCGATTTGCCGTGACCGACACCGGGCACGGCATCGCACCTGAACTACGAGAGCGACTGTTCACGGCGTTTGATCGCCTCGACGCGGCCGCGCGCGGCATCGAAGGAACCGGCCTCGGTCTCACACTTTCGAAGACGCTCATTGAGGCCATGGGTGGCGCCCTCGGCTGTGAGAGTGTCGTCGACAGCGGATCGACGTTCTGGTTCGAACTGCCACTTGCGATTGCGTCGCCGAAGACCGTCATTAGTATTGCGCCTGAGGGCTGACGGGAGATCCAGGCATCCGCATGCAGACCATTCTCTACATCGAGGACAATCTATATAACGTGCAGTTGGTTGAGCGACTCCTCCTGCAGCGACCCGATATTCAACTCCTCACTTCCGTCCAGGGAAGCCCCGGCATCAACATTGCCCAGACACGGCACCCAGAACTAATCCTGCTCGACGTGCACTTACCTGACATCAATGGCTTTGACGTGTTGGAACGACTGCGGATGGACGCCGCGACGGCGGGCATTCCGGTGGTGGTCCTTTCGGCCGACGCCACGCCAGGACAGGTAAAGCGCTTTCGCGACGCGGGCGCCGACGAGTACCTCACGAAACCGCTCGATCTCAAGCTCCTGCTCACGTTGATTGACAATTATTTGGGCGACGCCGACTCGGCGTCAGAAGTACCGGCCGACTCGTAGTTCGCCGGGCACGAATCGCTGTACTGGCAGTTGAAGCTGTTCGATCTGAAGCGCAAGGAGACGTATGGCCAACGACTTTCGCTACGTCCTCTGGGAACGAGATGGTGACACCATCACCATCTGGCTCAATCATCCCGAACGCCTCAACGTCCTTTCGCTCGCGCTGATGGAAGAACTGACGAACGCCTTCGTGATGGCCGGAGCAAGCGACGCCACGGGCGTCGTCTTGGCCGCGAAGGGACGCCTTTTCAGTGCCGGCCACGACTTCGCCGAAATGGCCAATCAAAGTCTTTCGTCGGTAGAGCACCTCTTCGGGACATGCACGAAGATGATGACAACGATGCAGTCAATCCCCCAGCCAGTGGTGGCGAGTGTGCACGCCTTGGCGACCGGGGCGGGATGCCAACTCGTCGCCACCGCCGACCTTGCCGTGGCGTCCGAAGAGGCGACCTTTTGCACGCCGGGCGGCAAAGGCGGACTCTTTTGCACCACGCCGATGGTCGCCGTGGGCCGCAGTATTGGTCGAAAGCGTGCGCTCGAAATGGCGATGAGCGGCGACTCGATCGACGCCCGGACCGCCGAGGCGTGGGGCCTCATCAACGTGGTCGTTCCTTTGACCGAACTCCCCGCAGCGACGCGACGCTTGCTTCGTCGAGTGACGCGCGGAAGCGCGGAGTCGAAGGGCATCGGGAAGGCCGCCTTTTACGCGCAAATGGCTATGGCCCAAGCCGACGCCTACGAGTACGCGACGCACGTCATGGCCGCCGCGAGTCAACTACCCGACGCGCAGGAGTCGATAAACGCCTTCATCGCCAAGCGGCCGCCGGTCTTTTCGCCAACGAACGCGGCGGCCGATCAACCCAAATAGGGAGATAGCGGACTTCAGTTTCAATGACGTCGTGCGGCTGGAGAGAAAAGAAACCGTCAGCGAACAGGGCTTTGAGCACGACCGAAGGATCACTCGACCACTCCAGCGCCTCGGCCTGACGCCGACTCATGCGTCCGGTCGTCAGTCGCATGAGTGCGTAACGAGAGGTGCATAGCTCGATTGACGCCGTCGCACCGGCGAGGTGGTGCGTGCCTTCTTCCGTCGTTGCCGTGACGCCCGGTGCTCCGGCGTCAACCAGCATCGAGCTCATTCGTTCTCTGGCGCGCTCGGCGCCAACGCGTACCGAAAGACTGCTTCGGTCACCGGCGATCCCTAACGCGTGATTGATGTCGTGTTCGTGCGTCACGACGTCGAAGGAAAGCGCCGCGAAGGAGGGTCGGGCGTCGCCCAGGTCCTTGGGGAGTGCCTCCCATTCGTTAAGGACATCATCGGGCATTTAACGGGCGTCTTGGAGGACCGCGTCGCCAACCGGTTACCGACGGGCGGCTTCGAC
>JANXXO010000089.1 GCA_025350565.1 Acidimicrobiaceae bacterium | reverse complement strand
GGCGTCGAGGTGCACGCCCAAGTGGTCGTCTGTCCGGGCGTCAACGACGGCGAACATCTCGTGCGCACCTTGCACGACGTCATCTCGCTCTATCCCGAACTCCAGTCGGTGGCCCTCGTGCCCGTGGGGGTCAGCGCATTTTCCGAGGAGAAGACCATGCGCTCACACACCGAGGAGGAAGCCCGCGACGTGGTCGCGCTGGCCGACCGGTTCCAATCCTTGACCGCGTCGATTCTCGGACGGGTCAGCATCTTCGCCAGCGACGAGTTCTATCTCGTGGCCGGAGTGACGCCCCCGTCGGCCACGAAGTTCGAGAGCCTCGACCAGGCCGAGAACGGCATTGGCCTGGTCGCCGCCTTCGTCCAAAGCTTCGTTGACCACACCGAGATGGACAAGTTGGGTACCGGCTTCTTCCAGTCGGTGGACGGCGCTCCGGCGATCGGCTACCGCGCGCCGCGCGGAGGTGCCACGTCGCCCCAGCACGGTGACGACGTGCTGGTCGTGACGGGCGAATACGCCACGCCCATCCTTCGGTCCCTCTTCGACGCCGAGGGTTACGCGGACGTGCGCCTGCTCACGGTAAAGAATCAGTATTTCGGCGGCAATATCAAGGTGGCCGGACTCCTCACCGGGCAAGACCTCACTCGTGCTCTGGGTGGGGTCGCCCCAGAGACGGTCGTGCTCTTGCCCGACGTGTGCCTCTCCGAAGGACGATTCCTCGACGGGCTCACCTTGGATGACTTGCCGCGCCCGGTGATGACGGTGCGAACCACCGGACGTGACCTACGCGACGCCCTTGAATCGGTGCGCTCGCGCGCGATGGTGGCCACGTGAAAAAACCTCAGGTCGTCATCGTCGGACGACCCAACGTCGGAAAGAGTTCGTTGGTCAATCGACTGGCCGGAAAGCGCGTGACCGTCGTGGAAGAACACCGCGGCGTGACGCGCGACCGCAAAGCCGTGGAAGTCGAGTGGCGGGGCTTGACCTTTGACGTGGTCGACACCGGAGGTTGGCTCGAAGCCGGTGACGCGTTGGAGGCCAAGGTCTCCAAGCAGGCGGAGGCGGCCCTCGCCTCGGCCGATCTGGTCTTACTGGTGGTGGACGTGACGACGGGCATGGTCGACGAAGACACCCACGCCGCGCGCTGGGCCCTCCGAAGTGGCCGACCCGTCGGACTGGTCGTGAATAAGGTCGATGACGCCCAGCACGAGGCCAGTAGTTGGGAGTTCCTCAGCCTCGGGGCCGGCGACCCGCATACCGTGAGCGCGCAACACGGTCGGGGGTCGGGCGACCTGCTCGACTTCATCGTCGATTCGCTCGGCGAGATCCACGAAGAGCAGGAGGCCGCCGAAGCGGCCGACGCCGACGACGACGGGGCCCTTCGCGTTGCCATTGTCGGACGACCGAACGTGGGCAAGTCCACCCTGTTCAACCAGCTCATCGGGGAGGAGCGCAGCGTCGTGCACGACCTGCCCGGCACCACGCGCGACGCCATTGACACGGTGGTGTTGACCGACGTCGGGCTCATTCGGTTCATCGACACGGCCGGTATGCGTCGTCGCGCCAAGACCGAAGCCGGTCTCGAGACCTACGCGGTGCTGCGAAGTCTGGACGCCCTTGACCGGTCCGACATCGCGATTCTGGTCATCGACGCCACCGTCGGAGCGACCGGCCAGGACCAGCGCTTGGCCGAGCGGATCTCGGCGGCCGGCTGTCCCTCGCTGGTGGTGCTCAACAAGTGGGAGCTCGTCCCCGTGGACGAACGAGACGCCGTGCTGGCGACGGTGGGCGAGAAGTTGGCCTTTCTCGGTGACACCCCCGTCATGAAGACGACCGCGACCTCGGGAAAGGGCGTGCACCGTATTCTCCCGGCCCTCTCCATCGCCGCCGCCGACTACGGCAAGCGCGTGCCGACGGGGGCCCTCAACCGCGCCATTCGCGATTTACAGATCAAGCAACCGGCCCCCACTGGAAAGATCCGTTACGCGGTGCAAGGCGCGACGGAGCCCCCGACCTTCACGCTCTTCATCGCTGGGCGACTCCCGTCCACCTACTTGCGCTACGTCGAGCGTTCGCTGCGCGAACGATTCGCGCTGGGCTCTTCACCGTTACGCGTGCGCGTTCGGGTTGAATAGTGACCACGTGGTGCGAGAACTGCGACCGCCCCGTTGACGGCGCCGTCTGCGAGGTCTGCGGCGAGTCCGTGGCTGCGAAAGTCCGCGAACCAATTCCGTGGCGATGGCGCCTGTTCATTCTCGCCACGATCATCTACGTCATCTGGCGGATCTATCAGTTAGTTTCGTGGCTGAGTCACTAGGAGAACCCCGATGCCCATCTACGCCCTCGGCGAGCGCACGCCGACCATTCACCCCGACGCCTTCGTCCACCCCGACGCCGTCATCATTGGCGACGTGCGCGTGGGCGCCGAGTCGTCGGTGTGGCCCTCGGCGGTACTACGCGGCGACTACGGCACGGTAGTGGTGGGCGAACGGACATCGATCCAGGACGGCGCGGTGATCCACGCGGTTCCCGACTATCCCACCACCATTGGCAGTGACTGCGTCATTGGACACCTCGCTCACCTCGAGGGGTGCACGGTGCACGACCGCGCCCTCATCGGCAGCGGTTCGATTGTCTTGCACGAAGCGGTCATCCACAGCGGCGCCACGGTCGGTGCGGGGGCCGTGGTGCGCAACCGGATGACGGTGCCGGCCAACGCGTTAGCCGTGGGCGTGCCGGCGATCATCAAGCTCGACGTCAGTGGGGAAGAGGGCATCGTGGAGAACGCCGCATCCTACGTCGCCAACGCCAAGTGGTACAAGAAGGAACTGCGCGCACTGCCCCAGCCCTAACAGCGTGTGTTCTATTTGGCGAGTGACCCAAGCGCCGCGACCGGCACTATCAAGTCGTGTCCTATTCAAGTGACCTAACCGACGCCCAGTGGAGCCTCCTCGAACCCCTACGTGCGCATCGCGCTAAGCGAGGCCCGAAACGCGGAGCCGACCTGCGCCACGTCGTGGACGCCCTGCTCTACATCTCGCACAACGGGTGCCAAAGGCGCTTCCTGCCTGAGGAGTTGGGACCGGGGACCAGAATCTGGTCCCCGTTTCGTCGGTGGTCGAGGAAGGGAACGTGGACCCGTGTTCTTGTCGCGCTGCACGCCTCGTCGCGCATCGCCCTAGGTCGAAAGGACCCGCGGCCCTCGATGGTGGTCATAGACACCCACCTTGCACGAGGAGCCTCCAATGGGGGCGTAACCTTCCACAACTAGGGCGGTCCCTATGGTCGAATCAATGGTGCCAAGCGCATCGTCTGCGTGGACGTCACGGGCCTGCCGCTCTGCGTGCGCGTGGTGCCCGCTTCGACGTCCGAAGCCAGCGCCGTCGAACAGATACTCGACGACCTGGTCCTGACGGGTGCTGACGAGTAGGCAACCCCGTTGAGCGGACGCGGCGGAGCTCTTTAGTCCGAGTGGATAGCACCTTCGTCGCTGGCCACGACGGCGAAGACTCGCCACCCTCCACGAACTCGGAGGTGGTCTCGTGTTGTCTTTTCGAAGTGCATTCCCGCCTTCTCTAAGACTCGCGCCGAAGCGAAGTTATCGGGATGACACGTCGCCGTTATCCGGCGTAGTCCCAGCTCGTCGAACCCGAAGACGATGAGTCGACGGGCTACTTCGGTGGCGTAGCCATGTCCCCACTGGTCCCTCGCCAGAACGTAGGCAAGTTCGCCTGTCGACTGCGTGTCGGTAGTCGTGAAGCTGGCGACGCCGATCAGCTCATCGCCGAGAGTCGTGACGGCGAGGGTGAATGTAGTTCGAGGCTCTCGGGCCGACTCGCGAGCGACCCGCTTGAGATACGCCGTGGTGTCGGTCGGGGAGTTTGGTCCCCACGTGAGGTAGCGGGTGACCTCTTCGTCTGATCCATACCGGTGAACTGCGACTTCGTCGTCGAGCCGGAACTCTCGAAGCATGAGACGTCGGGTCCGAAGTTCCATACCACTCATTGTGCCCCGAACTCATGCTCGCGCCCGTTGCACGAATCAACTCAGTCGCCCACGGAGTTGTCGAACTCGGCCAATCGCTGAACCGGTGTCTCACCATCACTGATCGTTCCCCGCGTCCCGTGTCACACCTCGTCCCCATACTGGGCGCAGTGGCCTCACGACCGACGATCCCGACCTTCTCGCACACGGGCGAAGTTCTCTCGCGAGCCGTCACGTTCCGGTTCGCCCTCGATCCGAACGCGCAGCAGAGAATCCTCTTCGCCAAGTGTGCGGGCGCTCGCCGCTTCACGGTCAACCACCACCTGGCACGGGTCAAGGTCAATCTGGACGCCCGAGCGGCCGAGCGAGAAGTTCTCTCGGACAGTGGTGATACCTGCGAACCATCAACACTTGCCTTGTCCTGGTCGGGGTTCTCCTTCATCAACGAGTTCAATGCCTGGAAAAATGGGCAGTCCGTTGACTCACCCGTCAACGAAGACGGCAGTCGCGGCCTGGTCTGGCGCCATGAACTACCCCACGACGTCTTCGAGTGTGCTTCGGTGGACGTGGCGCGGGCACTCGAGAACTTCTCTGCGTCGCGACGAGGCGAGCGCAGTGGAACGCCCGTCGGATTTCCCCGCTTCCAGGCCAAAGGAAAGGTGGCGCCGAGCTTTCGGCTGCGCAACCGCGCGACGCCAGGTCGTGCGCCCGCGAGCCAGCCCATTCGCTTCAGGGACCCTGCACACTTGCGACTACCCAAGTTCGGGCCGGTCAAGGTCTTCGGCCCCACCCGCAAGGTCCGCCGGATGATCGACTCGGGTCGATTTCACATTTACTCAGTCACCCTGACCCGGCGTGCCGGTCGGTGGACCGTGTCACTCACCGGCGTCGCCGCTGAACTCCACCAGGCCGAGCGCAGCCGCACCAATCGTCACGCCGATCCCGTCGGAGTCGACCGGGGGATCATCTCCCTTTGCGTCGCCGCGGACGCGAACGGCGTTTTCTTCAAGAGCTTCGAGGGGGTGACAACACTGAAGCAAGCGCTAGACAAGCTCAAGGCGGCCAACCAGGCCCTGGCCAGAACCACACCGGGGTCCAAGGGTCGCCAACAAGAACGGGGCCGGCTCGCGAAAATCCACCGCAAGGTCGTCAACACCAGGCGACACCTCGTCCACCAAGCCTCCGGGGCCTTGGTGGACCGATGCCAGATCCTGGTAATCGAGGACCTGAACGTCGCAGGAATGGTGAGGAATCGACACCTGTCGAGGTCGATCGTCGGACGCCGCGATGGGCGAACTCTCCCGCCAGCTCCTCTACAAGGCGCGATGGCACGGGGTTGAGGTTCGGGTGGCTGACAGATTCTTCCCGAGTTCCAAGACGTGCTCGGGCTGTGGCGAGGTCAGAAACGACCTCGATCTGTCGACGCGGACCTACTCGTGTGGGGCCTGCGGCCTGGTCATCTACCGCGACTTGAACGCAGCCATCAACCTCTCCCGCTGGCGACCCAGAGAACACTCCGCGGTGACTCCGTTGGTTCCAACGCGCGCCGCGCTTCTCTCCACGGCCTGATCCGCCACGGATCTGCACCGCGAAGCGCGCGGGAAGAGCCGATCGTCACCCGCACAACCATCACGAAAATGTGATGAGGGCCCTGGGTCGGAACCGAACACTCAGATGAAGCATCGTCTGAGAAGTCGGACGGTGAGCAAGCACCGCTGAGTCACTTCGCTCAGTTGGTCGAGGCGAACCGGTGGGTCCAAATAGGACACACGCTGTGAGCACTCGCGTCATGTGTTAGAAAGCTCAACCAGTCGTTCGAGTGCCGTCGCCGCACGGCCGCTGGTCACACTCTCGCGGGCCAACTCAAAGCCTTCGGGCAACGTCGTCACTCGACCGGCCACCATGAGCGCCAGGGCGGCGTTCGCGCACACCACGTCAAAGACGGGACCTTGCTCTCCCTCGAGGAACGTTCGCACCACGAGCACATTGTGGCCCGTGTCGCCACCTCGGATGGCGTCCACCTCGTGACGAAGTCCGAGTTGCCCGGCCGCGTCGAGCCGTTGGATTTCGGCGCCTTGTGGGGTGATGACGTGCAGGGTCGACGGCGCGCCCAGTGACAGTTCATCGAGTCCATCGTCGCCGTGCACCAAAATGGCGTACTCAATGCCGCGCGCAATGAGGACCTGGGCCATGTGGTCGAGGAGCGGCGCCTGGGCCACGCCGATCAGAGCTCGACGAACGAGCGCCGGATTGGCCAAGGGTCCCAGCACATTAAAGACGGTGCGAAAGCCGAGCGCCCGACGAATCGGGGTGAGATATCCGAGGCCGTGATGAAAAGTGGGGGCGAAGAGGAAGCCAATACCTGCCCCCTCGACGCAGGCCCGCACCACCGCTTCGGGGGCGTCCAGTCGCACCCCGAGGGCTTCGAGGACGTCGGCCGCGCCCACGGACGACGAGGCTGCTCGGTTACCGTGTTTGGCCACCTTGACGCCGGCGCCGGCGACGGCCAGGGCCGCCATGGTCGAGACGTTCACGGTGTGGAGTTGGTCACCGCCCGTGCCCACGATGTCGATGGCGTCGGGGCCAATCGAGAAGGTAGTGGCCGAATCAATCATGGCGTCAATGAAGCCCGTCATCTCGTCGGCGGTCTCGCCCTTTAGGGTCAGGGCCGTGAGGAAGCTCGCGATGAGAAGACCTTCGACCTGACCCTCGAGAATCTCGGTGAGCGCCGCGCGCGCCTCACCACGTTCAAGGTTCGTGCCGCGCACCAGTGGATTGAGCACGTCGCTCGAGAACGATCCGGTCATGAGAACAGTGTGACCTTGCGTCGCGACATGTCGAAACGATAGCCGTGGGCCAGTGCATCATTGGCACAACTACGATTCTTGGATGGCGACGACGTACTTGGACGAGATTCTGGCGCACCATCGCGCTCGCGCCGAGCATGACGAGCGCGACTGGGAGCGTCGACGTCGCGACGTGGCCTACGTAGGCCCGTCGTTGTTCGACGCTCTCGCCAATTCATTGAGCAGCAGCGTGAAGGTCATCGCCGAAGTCAAACGACGGTCGCCCAGCAAGGGATGGTTGCGGTCCGAGCTCGACGTGGCCGAGCTCTCTGCAACGTACCAGGCGGGCGGGGCGGCGGCGATCTCAGTGCTCACCGATCAGCGGTACTTTGCCGGCAGCGACGGCGACCTCGCGGCGGTGTCCTCGTCCGTGTCCTTGCCAATCCTTCGAAAGGACTTCACGGTGAGCGAGAACGATGTCCTCGACACCGTGGCCATGGGAGCGAGCGGCGTGTTGCTGATCGTGGCGGCTTTGAACGACGAGGAGCTGACCTCGCTCTTTCAACTCGCGACGGCGCTCGGTCTCACGGCGCTCGTCGAAGTGCACGACACTGACGAGGCGAAACGGGCGCTGGACGTTGGCGCCACGGTCATCGGAGTGAATCAGCGCAATCTGCGGACCTTTGCCATCGATCCCGTCGCCGCCCCGTCGGTTCGTGAGGTACTGCCCTCGGGTGTGGTCACCGTGTGCGAGTCGGGACTCTCCGCGCGCCACGACGTGCAGCGCGCGGCCGACCTCGGCTTCGACGCGGTGCTGGTAGGCGAGGCGTTCGTCACATCGGACCACGTCGCGGCGACCGTGCGCGAGTTCGCCTCGGTGTCGGCGGTGGCGCGTGACTGAGATCACGCGGGGCCACGTGAAAATCTGCGGCGTCACGACCCTCGGGGACGCGAATGCGGTCATCGCTGCGGGAGCGACGTCCATTGGACTGATTCTCGCGAAATCGCCTCGTCAACTCTCCCTGGAACGAGCCCTGGCGCTTTCGGCCGCCACGAAGGGCCGAATCCTTCGAACGGCCGTCTTTCGTGACAACGACGAGGCCTTTATCGTGCATGCCTTAAACGTGATTGACGTGGACGTCGTGCAAGTGCACGGACCACTTCCCGACACCTTGCGCGACGAAATTCGTCGACGCGGGTCGTTGGTTGTGAAGGCGCTGGCGATCGAGAGTGACGAGTTCTATGACTTCGACGAGCGCGAGGTGGACGCCGTCCTCATCGATGGCGCGTCCCCGGGCAGTGGCGTCGCGCATTCGTGGGAGGAGCTCGGCGCACGGTCCTTCAGCGTGCCGGTCATCGCCGCCGGGGGCCTCACGCCTGACAACGTCGCGGCGACCATTGCCCTCACCGGCGCGTGGGGCGTGGACACGGCGAGCGGCACCGAACTATCGCCCGGCGTCAAAGATCGCGACAAGGTTCAGCGATTCGTTGACCAGGCCCGAGCGGCCTTTATCCAGGAGACAGCGTGACGACTTCGCCATTCATGGGCCGGCCCGACGACAGTGGTCGTTTCGGCGATTTTGGCGGACGCTTCGTACCCGAAGCCCTTATGCCGGCCTGCCTTGCCCTCGAGTCGGCCTTCATCGACGCGTGGGGCGACGAAACCTTCGTCGACGAGTACCGCACGGTACTTCGCCAGTTCGCCGGACGTCCCACGCCGGTGACGCCGCTGGAACGTCTGTCGCAGCGACTGGACATCCAACTCTTCGCCAAGCGCGAAGACTTAGCCCACACCGGGTCGCACAAAATCAATAACGTGATTGGCCAGACCCTGCTCACCAAACGCATGGGCAAGCGGCGCGTCATCGCTGAGACGGGGGCCGGACAGCACGGCGTGGCGACGGCGACCGCCGCCGCACGCCTTGGACTTGACTGCACAGTCTTCATGGGCGAAGTCGACACCAAACGGCAAGCACTGAACGTCTTTCGAATGGAGTTGCTCGGTTCGAAGGTCGTACCGGTGACCTCGGGCAGTCGAACCTTAAAAGACGCGGTCAACGAAGCCATGCGCGAATGGGTGACCTGCGTAAGCGACACGCACTACTGCATTGGTTCGGTGATGGGTCCCCATCCCTTCCCCTGGATGGTCCGTGAGTTCCAGAGCATCATTGGCCACGAAGCGGCACAACAGTTGGTCGAACTGGGCGTCGGCACGCCCGACGTCGTGGTCGCGTGCGTGGGCGGTGGATCAAACGCGGCCGGCGTGTTCGCTGGATTCGCCAACGCTTCGTCGCGACTGGTGGGTATCGAAGCGGCCGGCGGCTCCGCG
>JANXXO010000031.1 GCA_025350565.1 Acidimicrobiaceae bacterium | reverse complement strand
CGAGACGCCGGTCGTCTGGATCCACCGCACGCAGCGCTTCGCCGAAAAGTTGGCGTCGCCCGACACGTCGATGGCCGACCTCATTGGTGAGGTGGACCCCATCAAGGTCGCCGGTGGTCTCTTCCTCGACGACCCGAAGGCCCTCTCCTACGGCCTCGTGCCCAAATCGAACCGTGGCATTTTCGCCATGAACGAGCTGCCCGACCTCGCCGAGCGAATCCAAGTCGGTCTTCTCAACGTCTTGGAAGAGCGCGACGTGCAGATTCGCGGTCATCTCGTACGACTCGACCTCGACGTGATGGTGGTGGCGACGGCCAACCCCGAGGATTACACCAACCGAGGGCGCTTGATCACGCCGTTGAAGGACCGATTCGGCTCGCAAATCCGTACGCATTACCCCTACGAGTTGACGACAGAGATTGCCATCATTCACCAAGAGGCGAAACTACCCACGGCGCCGGTGCCGATCAAGGTGCCGTGGTTCATTGACGACATCGTGGCCCGTGTGAGCCACGTGGCGCGAAAGAGTCACGTCATCTCGCAAAGCTCGGGCGTGTCGGTGCGTCTCTCTATTGCCAACTACGAGATCGTGGTCGCGAACGCGCTTCGGCGCACCTTGCGCACCCACGACGCGACGGTCGTGCCGCGCGTCAGTGACCTCAGTTCATTGGTGCAGTCCACGCAAGGCAAGCTGGAGTTCGACACCATGGACGACAGTGATTCCGACCAGGTGATCGCCGCTCTAGTCTCGTTGTCCGTGCGCCAATGCTTCGGTGAACACGTCCTATTAGAAGAAGGGCCCGCCATCGTCGAGGCCTTCAACACCGAGGCGCTCGTGCACACCGGTGATGACTTGCCCGACAGGGACTACCTCGCGGTGCTCGCGGCGATGCCCGCGCTCGACTCCCCGGCCCGGCGGATCGCCGGACCCGAGGCCAGCGACGGCGAGTTGGCGTCGGCCGTCGAGTTCATTCTCGAAGGTCTCTACCTCACCAAACGACTCGCCAAGGACGCCTCGGGAGCGCGAGCGCTGTATCGCTCGAGGAATCGTTAGTGGCCATTCGTTATGGCTTTCACCGGGTCGGGGACGACGATGAATTCGACGACCTCGACGTCGAAGAGATGCTCCGAATGCTGGCCGACGACTTCATGGAGAACGGCGACCTCGAAGAGGCGATGGACCGACTCTTGCGCGAGGGCTTTACGACCTCCGACGGTGAGCGCGTCGAGGGCCTTCGCGATCTGCTGGATCAGACGCGCGCCAAGCGCCGCGAACTCGAACAACGCGCCGACCCCGAAGGTGAGATGCAGAAGTACCGTGACTGGCTCGACGACATCGAAGACGTCGAGACCGACGAGTTGAACGATCTCCTCGCTGAGGCCGACGCCTCGGACGATGAACGACGCAAAGAGGTGACGCGCGACCTCGTCGAACAGAAGAAGATGCAACGCGAACTCATGAGCGACCGGCTCGCCGAGCGGCTCGGCAACTATCGAAACTACGAGTTCGTGTCGTCGCAAGCGCGCGAGCAGTTCGACGAGTTGATGAGCGAACTCGAACGTGACGTGTTGAACACCTACTTTGAGCAGAGTAAGGAGCTCATGGGTCGTCCCGACTCCGAGGAGTTGGCCCGAATGCGCGAGATGATGGACGCGCTGTCGACCATGATCGAGCAGGACCGCCGAGGTGAGGACCTCGATCCCACTTTCCGGGATTTCATGGACAAGTTCGGTGACTTCTTTCCCGACGCCGAAAATCTCGAGGACGTTATTCGCGCCATGGCCGAACGGGCCGCCGCCGCCGAAGCGATGTTCAACTCGTTGTCGGCAGTACAACAGGGCGAACTTCGTTCCATGTTTGGCCAAATGATGGAGAACATGGAGCTCAATTTCTCCATGAATCGCTTGGTCTCGAACCTGCGAATGGCCACGCCCGACATCGACTGGAACCGTGCACACCGGATGCGCGGCGACAACGGATCGTCGTTCGCCGAGGCCAGGTCGGCGGCGGAGCAACTCGGTCAGTTGAAAAGTCTCGAGGAGTTCCTGGGTCACGCCAACGCGGCCCAAGGTCTGCCCGAGGTCGACGTCGAGGCGGTTCGACGCAACTTGGGTGACGACGCCGCTCGCCACGTCGTTCGATTGCAGAAAGCGTTGCAGGGTCTGCGAGATCAGGGATTCGTCGACCGTCGAGGAAACCGATTGCAATTGACGCCCAAGGGAGTGCGCCAGATTGGTCAACAGGCGTTGCGCGACCTTTTCGCCCAGCTGCGTGACTCGCCCACCATCGGCGCGCACCGTACGGCGACCATTTCGCGCGGTGGTGACCGCGAGGAGACGTCCAAGCCCTGGCAGCCGGGTGAACCATTCGCGCTCAACCTACCCAAGACGTTGCGCAATGCGGTGTTGCGTCAGGGACCGGGCACGCCGGTCAAACTCCAACCCGACGACTTCGAAGTCGAAGAGTTCGAATCGACGCGCCGGTCGGCCACCGTGTTCGCCATCGACCTTTCACTGTCCATGGCGATGCGCAGCAACCTCGTGCCAGCAAAAAAGATGGTGTTGGCGCTGACGTCACTCATCCGATCCAAGTTTCCGCGCGACTTCGTCGCCGTGGTCGGCTTTGGCGAGATGGCGCAGGAACTCAAGATTGAGGACATTCCCGCGCTAACGATTGACTACGCCTACGGCACCAACCTCCAACACGCCTTGGCCCTCAGTCGCCACCTCATGCGCAACGAACGAGGGGAGCGTCAAATCGTCGTGGTGACGGACGGCGAACCAACGGCCCACCTCCTCGACAACGGGGAGCCGTTCTTCGCCTGGCCGCCCGTCCACGAAACGCTCGAAAAGACCATGGCCGAGGTCTTGCGCTGCACCAAGGCGGGCATCACCATCAACACCTTCGCGCTCGATGTCGAGCGCAGCCAGTTCCCGTTCGTGGAGCAAATCGCGAAAATCAACGGCGGTCGACTCTTCTGCACCGACGTGGACGAACTGGGCACTTACGCGCTCGACGATTTTGTCAAGCATCGCCGCGAGGGATGACGTTTGGGCTTTTCAGCCTTGATCAGGAAATTACACAATTCCATTTGCTTTTTGTCACGCCACCCATAACAATGACATCGTTGTAATTACATCGGTGATGTACGTCACTGTGGGGAAGGAATGCAACGTGGAGATCGTTGAATTGATGAGCGGCATGGAAGATCGCGGATGGCAAGCACGAGCGAACTGCATGGGCGTTGATCCGGATCTCTTTTTCCCCGAGCGCGGTGCCTCCACTCGGGAGGCGAAAGAGGTCTGTCGCGGCTGCGTCGCGCGAGAAGACTGCCTGGAGTACGCGCTCGATAATGGGGAGAAGTTCGGAATCTGGGGCGGTATGAGCGAACGAGAACGGCGGCGTCTGCGCCGCGCGCGCGCCATCGAACGTCGCGCCCAAGCGAGCTAACTCGTCGCGAGTCGGCTTTCGATGGTCTGATCGTCGCTCAAGCCGAGTTGGGCCCATCGCGCGCGATCTTGGTTGGCGAGGACCGCCTGGGGTATCAGCCCCACCAACTCCGCACGAACGATGGCGCCGTCGGGCAGCATGCTTGCCGCCTGGTCATAGACGATTGCCGGTCCGACGTCCCCCGGAGCTATCAGATTGAAACTGATTTGCACGTACTCGTCGTAGGGAAAGGCGAGCGAACGGACGTGTGTACGGCGAAGTGCCTTGGCGATACGCCTCGCCTCGCCCAGCGTCACATCCTGGAGCCAGAGATTCCACGCGAGCAGGACCGGGCGCGCTCCCACGGCGCACGCTCCCAGCGTGGCCGTCGGCTGGGGAGGCCCGAAGTCGGGTGAGAACAGGGAAAATGCGCCTTTTCGCACGGCGGGAAGGGTTCGAGTGCCGTCACCGTACGGCCCGTACAAGAAGGCGGGTACCCCCCGTTCGTCACCAATCCACCGCGCGGTGTGGTCTCGGAGCGCCACCGCGCGCTGCTCGTCGCGCGCGTCAAGTCCCACGAAAGGAATGACGTCGACCACGCCAAAACGAGGGTGCACGCCGTCGTGCGTTCGCAGATCGAGGTGATCGAAACTCGCCCCAATGAGTGCGTAGGCGTCAGCCAGCAGCTCGTCGGCCGTGTTGATCAACGTGAAGACCGAGCGGTTGTGCACTGCGTCGCGGTGATGGTCACGAAGTGATCTCCCGGCCGTTGCGCACAGGTCAGCCAGCAGCGCGGTATTTCGACCTTCGGAAATATTGACCACGCACTCGATCACGGGTGCGAAGGGTGTTACTGCGAGTCGATATTGAGCACGCGCCGACGGCGGCGCTCTCGCAGCATGCGACGACGTTCGCGCTCACTGCATCCACCCCAGATTCCGTGGTCAACGTGATTCTCGAGCGCGTACTCGAGACATTGGCTCGCTACTGGGCACGTTGCACAAATCCGTTGCGCGATAATGACGCCCACACCATCTCGCGGGAAAAATGTTCCCGCCGGGTATTCGCGACATTTACCATCTGCCATCCACTCGGTACTCATGCTCACCCCCTTCAGCCGGTCTTCTTAATTCACAGTAGCGACAGTTTGTGTGACAAAACGATAACGACAGGCTCTTTTCTTCACGAGCCGTTGGTTACCATACTCCTCTAAGGCGTCTGTAAGCCTCTTCACAGCCGCGGTGCCAATACCGGTGCCAGAGTCCAGTGCGTAGACTGTTTGTCCAGCATCGAAAGAACACCAAAGGAGCATTGTGAGCCAGGTCCCCGTGCCAGAGACCACCGAAGTAGTTGACCCAGTTGGTCACGTACAGGTCATCTACCTCGGGCCCGTGGCGCCGCACTGGGAGTGTCGCATGGTCTTTGGCGATGAGGAGCAGATCCAGGCGTTCGTCGACCGGGTCGACGCTCGCCTTCGGTTCTTGCCCCCTCACGATCCCCAGTTCCGTCGTAACCGCGAGCGCGTCAACCGCGACGCCGAGCGCGAGAATCTTCTCGTGGAGTGGAACCTCGGCTACGACGAAGAGGTTTAGGCGAGGGGCGAGTTCGTCACTCGGGTGAACCACTGGTCGGGCGACGAGAGTTCGGCCGCGTTCGGCAGACCGTCCACGCGAAGCAACGCGTCAAAAGCGCGCAACGTGTGTTGACCCGCGATATAGGCGACGAAGGCCGCCGCAGTCTCGTGGTGTTCGCCCTGCGTGGAAATACCGAAGAGCGCCGCCGCGGCGTCCTCGCCGCGAGCGTCACTGCGCCGATGTCGTCGGTAGGCCTCCACGAGCGCCGGACGTGGCCCGAGGATGGCCTCGGTGATCTCGTGAGCGGCGGCGTCGAAGAAGGCGAGGAGCACGCTGGCGGCCGCATTGATCGCACGGGTGGCGTCGGTCTCTTCCGGCATCTCGATACCGTCGAGCAGCGACTCCGGGTTCTCCATGATGCCCGCAATGTCGTCGGGGTTGATCATGGACTGGAGTTTCGTCAATAGATCGCCCTGTGCCTTGGTGGACTCGCGCACGGTATCGATCAACAAGGCGCGCAACGCGTCGCTGGTGCCTGGTTGCGTGAGGACCAGCGAGGCGAGGAACTCTTGCGCGAGCGCGAATACGTACACTTCGTCGCGTTCCAGCGACCAGGCTTCGGAAAAACTCTTCAGATTGTTGACGACGAGTAGGCGTTGCGCGTCGAGTCGGGGAAGGGGGAGCGCGGCCAATGACCACGCGCGCTCCGAAAAGTGCCCGGCCACCGAACCCATCTGAAAGCCCGTGAAGAGTGGCCCGAGCGTTGCGGCCACCTGGGACATCATTGGGTTGTCGCCCATCGCGAGACTGTCACCCAAGGCCGAGGTGCTCTCGACCATGGGCTCCATAAGGGGACGCCACTGCGCCAGCGCACCAATGGTGAGGGCCGACCTGTTCACCGCGACCACCGACGGCGCAACGGATACACCGAGCAATGCGTCGACGTGGCGCCCGACGAGCGGGGCCAACTCTTCTAGGTGCGAACGTTCAGCGGGGAGGGGATTCGGATCGCCGTCGTCACCGCGCGCGATGTTCAGGGCCAACTGCGTGGCGGTGGTGTACCAAGCGTCGGGACCTTGTTGCCCCAACATCGAGAAGATGTCGCCGAACATACCGCCAAAGGGATTCTCGCTCACGAGGACAATCTAAAGCGCGCAGGCGAGGACCATGACGGTGTGATGAACCTTGGAGTTGCGAACGAAGGTGACATGCGCCACGGTGTAGGCCGGCGTTAAATAAAGTTGCGTGTCGAGAGCATTGAAAGTCTCGGTGGTCCTGCCGTTGATCGACGTGACTACGTCACCGTTGGCTAGTCGCCACTGGGACGGACTCTTGGGAATCACTCGGGTGACCTCGACCCCGCCGCCCTGGGCGGTCGCGCCCACGATGCCCAAACTCGCGTGGCATCCGCGCCCCGTGGCGACAATGTACGCAATGCGCGCCACGAACTGCGACGAGTACCACAGATGCTTGGTCGAAAGCACGGCCACCACTTGACCATCTTGATTGACGGCGATGGCGTCGACGAAGCCGTTCAGGTTGGCGTCGGACTTCGTGGAGAGATAACTGATGACGCCCGTAGCGTCCATCTTCGGGTCACCCAAAATCGTGTTCGCCCATGCGTACTGGGGAGGCGTCGTCGACGACTTCAAAATTGGTGAAACGGCCACCACCCACTTTGACGCCGGCAAGGCCGACATCGCCAGGGCCGCAATATGGCGCCCGAGTTGCACGATGGAAAATCCCATGACTTGGTCGCGACCGACCCATTTCACCGGAAAGTTCACGTGTCCGGGCACCGAACCGGTAATGAGGGCGTTGGCCCCAATTCGCGTCGTGGTCACGGCGAGGTCGTGAGGAAGCACCATGGCGGCGACCACCTGCACGTGACCCGGCGTCGTTATCGTGAGGTCCACGGTGTGGTCGGCGGCAATCCGACTGTTGGGGGGCAGTTGACTGACCGAAGTTGCGAAGTGCGGGGTCACATTGTTGGGCGCCGTTGAGCGCGTCACGTAGAGCCCAATGGAGCCGACCACGAGCGCGATGGCCATGACGCCAACCACAACCCGAGCGGCGCGCGAGTGAATGGGCCAGTTCGGATGGGAGCGAAGCTTTTCAAAACTGGGCAGTTCGCTGGGGTGTACCCACTCGCGATCACCCCTCGGAGGGGGTGTCGCGTGCGCGCGACGTCGACGCCACCAGTTCCCGTTCCCCCTTGCATCCACCCAGAGAAGGCTAGTAACCAACGGACGCCTAGATTCGTCGCCCTAAAGTCGAGGGCTATGGCTTTGGACGTTGCCCTCGACATCGGCACTTCGCACACGCGTCTCGCCACGACGCAGCGGGGCATCATTTTCAACGAGCCGACGATGGTCGCGATTGACACCAACTCCGGTCGCGTCGTCGAGGTGGGCCATGGTGCCCTCGATATGGTGGCGCGCACCCCCCGCCACGTCGTGGTCTTTCGACCACTCGCGCAGGGCGCCACGGTTGACTTCGACGTGACGGCGCGCCTCATTGCCGGACTGTTCGAGCGCGCGGGGGTGTCCAAACTCAGCCGGGCGCGCGTCGTCATGAGCGTTCCTTCGCTGGCGACCTCAATCGAACGAAGAGCGTTGCGTCAAGCGGCAATTCAGGCCGGCGCGCGCGAAGTGAGTCTGATCGAAGCGCCCATCGCCGCGGCGATTGGCATGGGACTGCCGGTGCAGGACCCCGTGGGCTCGGCCGTCACCGTCCTTGGCGCGGGCGCCTCGGAGGCGGCCATCATTTCGCTGGGCGGCATTGTGACGGGAGGTGCTCGGCGCCAAGGGGGCAACGACCTTGACGCGGCCATTGCCACGTTGTTGCGATTGCAACTTGGCGTGGTGGTCGCTCCTTCGGTGATTGAGCAGTTGAAGATTTCGCTCGGCTCCGCACTCGGTCGCACCAAGGGCCTTTCGGAAGTCGTGCTCGCACGCACCGTCGACCGCGGCGATCTCGTCGAGGTCGACGTCGACGCCGACTTGGTGAACGCCGCGTGCGTCGACGTCGTCACGGCCACCGTGCGGCTCATCCAGGAGTGTCTCGGTGACGCCCCTCCCGATCTTTCGCAGGACGTCAGCGCCCGGGGCATGGTATTGACCGGTGGTCAGGCATTGCTACGCGACGTGGGCGAACTCATTGCGTCGAGTACCGGCGTGGAGGTCATCATCGCACCGGAACCGGACACCGTTATTATCCAAGGCCTGCAGTTGTGTCTCGAAGAGATGTCCTCACTGCACGCCTTGTACCGCAACGCCGATCGTTAATCGTCGTCGCGTCCTAACTGGCTGACCGCCGCTCGCACCTGCCAGTCCCGGTCTTCGCTCGCCAGAGCCAATGCTTCGTCGATGTCGGGGCCTTCAAAGTTGGCGAGTGCCACTATGGCTCGGCGCCGAACGGGGGGCTTGTCGCGCAGCGCCGCGAGAATCGCCGGACGGGCTCGGTCGTCGCCTATCGCCCCGAGCGCCGCGACGGCCGATTCTCGACAACGCGCGTCTTCGTGGTTGAGGGCGATGAGGCACATTTCATCGACCGCACGGCCGACCAGATGTTCACCCAAGGCAAAGAGTGCGCCGTCGACCACCAACGCGTCGTGGTCACCGAGGCAGCGCACGACGCTGTCCATCACGGACGCCTCGTCGATGCTCGCGTGCGCGATCTGGTTCAGCGCCTCTCGTCGCACGCTGAGGTCACTGTCCCCCAGTGCCGACATCCAATCGTCCGGGGTAACCAGGTGCTGACGTACCACGCCTCGTAACGCGAGTATCCGGTGTCGCGCGACGGGGGAGGTGAGGTGGGTGCGCAAGACGGTGACGTAGTCGTCAGACCTCGCGAATCCAGCGCGGAGCAGCGATTCGCTCACCGACTCCGCTAGCGTTGCCTCATCACTTTGCACAGTCCCATTTCACCACCTCCGCGACCCTCGCGACGACTCGAGCAGATTGTCGGTGTGGGGGTGGTCGCGTTCGTCATCATTTTCGGTCTTCACTTCTGGAATCTCTCGCAGTACGCCATTACCCCCGGTAACGCAACACCGGTCGGTCCGCTGGTGAAGATTAAAGGCGTCGCGAGTGCCCAACACCCGGGGGCCATCATGCTGGCCGACGTTGACCTCCAATCGCTCAATGCCTGGACGTGGCTCATGTTGCACTTCTCGTCGCACGTAGAGTTCGTGAGCGCCAACCAACTCGTCGATCCCGGGGTCTCCACCGACGAACTCGTCGCGCAAGGCTTCCTCCAGATGAGCGACTCCAAGCAGTCGGCCGAAGTGACGGCCTTTCGATCGTTTGGCTGGAAAATTCCGGCCACGCCGTCGGGCGCGATCATCACGGGGGTACAGTCGTCGTCGCCCGCCAGTACGGCGGGCCTGCGCGTCGCTGATCAAGTATTGCGTCTGAATCAAACGACCGTCGCTTCCGCGTGCGACCTCGTGCGAGCCACGCATCGATTGGCGCCCGGCACTGAGGTAAATTTGGACGTTGCTCGAGCCGTAATTTCGAAGACCGGACTGATTTCGTACCGCGCTCCGACGATCTTGAAGTTAAGGACGGCTAAGACACCCGGCGGACTGGCGTCGTCGGGATGTCGCGGAGTGACGGGCGCCAGCGGGTCGTATCTCGGTGTTTCCTTGGAAGACGGGACGCGTTTTCAACTGCCCGCGACGGTCTCCATCAACACCGCGAATATTGGAGGTCCCTCCGCTGGCCTGGCGATGACGTTGACGTTGATCAACAAGCTGAGCCGAACCTCAATTTCGGGCAACTTGCCAATCGCCGCCACGGGCACGATTGACGTGCACGGCAACGTCGGTGACGTCGGCGGGGTGGCGGAGAAGACGGTTGCCGTGCAGCGAGCGGGGGCGAAGTATTTCATCGTGCCCCAAGTCGAGGTCGCCACGGCCAAAGGAGCCGCCGGTCCGGGACTTCGAATCATCGGCGTGTCGACATTGGCCCAGGCGTTGCGCGACCTTCGAGCGCTCGGCGGTGCCACCCCCGTCGCCCTCACGGCGCCCCACTAAGCCGTTCTTCGTGCGACCCACCCCGTAGTCTTGAAGGAATGGACGATCGCCGCATTCTCTCGACCACGCGTCAATCGTCGGCCGAAATAGCCCGAACGAACTTCACGCCAGTTCGAAAGGGGGGCTACGACCCCAACGAGGTTCGAGTCCACCTCGAGGCGGTCGCCCGAGAAATGGGCCACCTCGAGTCGAGGATTCGCGAACTGCAGGACCACTTGAGCGAGGCCCAGCACAAGGTTGCTCATCCCACCTTTGACGAGGCGACGTTGGCGGGCGCCCTTGGTGCTCAGAGTGCCGCAATTTTGCGTTCGGCCCACGAAGAGGCCGGGCGTGTGACCGCCGAAGCCCAGCAACGCAGCGCGCTCGTCTTCTCCGAGAGTCAGCAGCGCAGCGCGGCGCACCTCATCGAAGCCCAGGAACGCGCGACGTCGCTCATCACTGAGTCGGAAAATTCGGCGTCGCAGATTGAACACGACGCACGACTGGCCGCGCAACGACTCGTTGACTCGGCCAAGGTCAACGGTGAGGCGCTCGTCGAAGGAGCTCGCGAGCAGGGTCGCGCCATCGTCGAACAGTCCTACGATGCGCGCAAGGCCGTGTTGAACGACCTCGCGGTCAAGCGCAAGGCGCTCCAGATTCAGATCGAACAGTTACGCGCGGCCCGTGACGTCTTGGGCACCTTCGTCGCCTCGATTCAAGAGCAAGTCGAGATCGTGCTCACCGGAATCAATAGTTCTGACGAAGTGGCGCGCAACGCTGCGCTCGAGGCCCTTCGACTGCAACCAACGCGACCCGAGCCCACCGAAGAGGAGCTCCTGGCGGGAACTCCCCTCCGCACGGTGACGGAACCTCGATTGGTGCCCACTCCCGACGTTGCGATGGTTGAACCGATGCCTATGCCCCCCGAGGAGGCGAAGCTCGACGAGGCGCACGAGGTGGCCCCCGTCGACACGTCGACCTTGGACGATGACGCTTCCGGCACGGACGTCGTCAATGAGATATTCGCTCGGCTTCGGAAGGCCACCCTCGAGGAGCGAGGTGCGACCGCGCCGGCTCCTCGAAAGGCGCCGTCTACCGCTTCTAAACCCGTGACGCCTACCGGCGAACTCTTCACTAGGCGCGACGCCGCACTCGCCGATCCGCTGGCCGTGCTCACGAGAAAAGTCAAACGAGCCCTCCAAGACGACCAAAACGTCATGTTGGAGCGACTGCGCGACGTGAAGGCCATGATCACCACGGAGTTAGAAGACGAGCATGAGCAGCGCGCCCGCTACGCCCACGCCGCCCTTGACGCCCTCGCCGACGCCGCCATCGCCGGGGGCCACTTCGCCAAGGAGGAGGCCGGCGCCTCCGGTGCGTCGGCCGAGGCAGTGGCCTTGAACGACTGCGCGGCCGATCTCGCGGTCACCATTGTGTTTGCCCTGCGCAAACGAATTCTCGCCGACGGCAGCGGCGACGGACCGGACCGCGCGAATGCGGCCTACAAGGAGTGGCGGGGTGCGCGCGTCGAACGCCTGTGCACCGACGCCGCGCGACGAGCCTTCGAGATCGGCGTCCTCGCGGCGTCAACGGGGCGAACGGTTCGATTCTTCGTGGCGCCGAACGATGCACCGTGCGACGCCTGCGCGCTCGACGCCGCCTCGGGCGGGCGCCTCGCCGGGCAACACTTTCCCAGCGGATCGGCCCACCCGCCCCTGCACGCCGGCTGCGCGTGCGCCGTTATTCCCATCTGAAATTCGACCTAGGCTCGTCGCGTGCGTAGTCCGACCGATATCCCGCCACGTCCGCGACGTCTCGGTCGATTCTCGCGACGATTCTGGCTGGGCCTGGTCTTCGCGATTGTCTTCGTCGGCTTCTTGTCCCTGCGCAATCTTGCCGTCCTGTGGACTGACCAGATGTGGTTCTCCTCGGTCGGCCTCGGAAAAGTCTTTTCGACGCTGCTCACGGTGAAGGTAGGACTGGGGCTGACCTTCGGCGCCGTCTTCTTCTTCCTGATGTGGGGGAATTTGTTGCTGACGGACCGGTTCGGGGCGCGCGATCTCTCCTTCGACCCCGAAGACGAAGTCGTCCGCCGTTTTCAAAACGTGGTGCGACCTTACGCAAAACGGATCTACGCCGCTATTGCCCTCGTCATGGGACTCATCGCCGGGCTGAACGCCACGGGTCAGTGGAACAAGTATCTACTCTTCGCTAACAGCCAGTCCTTTCACCTGAAGGATGCGCTCTTCCATAAAGATCTCAGTTTTTACATCTTCGTCCTGCCCTTCGTGAACTTCGTCGTCACCTGGCTGTTGGTCGCACTCATTGTCGTGCTCATCGTCACGACCGGCTTCCACTATCTCAACGGCGGTATTCGTGCCACCAAGGTCACCCCGCGCGTGTCGCCGCGCGTGAAGGCCCATCTCTCGGTGATCGGTGCCGGTATTGCGCTCATGAAGGCGATTGGCTACATCATCGCGAAATGGGACTTGGTCAACTCGAACAACGGTTTCGTCCAGGGCGCGGGCTACACCGACGTCCACGCGCGCATGCCCGCCTTGACGATTCTTTTCTTCTTGTCACTCGCGGCGGCCCTCATTCTTCTCGCCAACGTCCGACTCCGGGGATGGTCGTTGCCCGCCGTCGCGGTCGGTCTCTGGCTCTTCGTCGCCCTCGTCATTGGCGTGTTGTACCCCACGATCCTCCAAGCGCTGAAGGTGACCCCGAATCAGGCCTCCCTCGAAGCGCCGTACATTCAGCGTGACATCGGGGCAACAAAATCGGCCTTCCAACTCGACAAAGTGAAGTACAGCACCTTCGCTGGTTCTACGACCATCTCGAAGGCCACGATCAAGGCGGACGCCCAGACCCTGAACAACATCCGCCTCTGGGACCCGGCAGCCAATATCGCGCTCGCCACCGTCACTCGTCGCCAGTCAATTCGTTCGTACTACACGTTCTCGACGCTGGGGGTCGACCGTTATTTCGTCAACGGCAAGTTGACACCGGTCCTCGTCGGCGCGCGACAACTCAGCCCGAACAATCTGCCGTCGCAGAGCTGGGTGAATCAACATCTTCAGTACACCCACGGCATCGGCGCGGCAGTATTGGCCGCCAACGCGGTGGACTACACCACCGGGAACCCCGTCTTCGTAGTCTCGAATGTCCCGCCAATCTCGTCCAACGGAATGCCCGTACTCACCCAACCGTCTATCTACTTCGGCATTCACGATCCGGGCTACATCGTCGCCAACACCAAGCAGACCGAACTCGACTACCAGGTCAACTCGGGCCGTAACGCCGGCCAGCCCGTGGAGACGCACTACGCCAGCACCGGAGGCGTGGGGGTGGGCGGACTGTTCAGCCGCATGGCGTTGGCGCTGCGTCTCGGCGACTTCAACTTCTTGATTTCCAATCAGATCACCTCCAAGAGTCGCGTGCTCTTCGTGCGTGACGTGCAACAGATGGCCCAGAAGGCGGCGCCCTTCCTTTCCTTTGACGCCCATCCCTACGCTCTCATCGCGAACGGCGAAGTCCAGTACGTCTTGGACGGCTACACCACGACCGATCAGTACCCGTATTCGCAAAACGCGTCCAACCTGAACGTCAATTCCGGGGGACTGCCGGGAAGTTTCAACTACGTGCGCAACGCCGTCAAAGTAGTGGTGAACGCCTACACCGGGGCCATGACCTTTTACGCCAACGATCCGAACGACCCCATCCTCGAGGCCTACCGATCGGCGTTCTCTACGATGTTCCATCCGATGAGCCAGATGCCTGACGCCGTACGCACGCACTTGCGATACCCGACCGATCTCTTCTCGGTGCAAGCAGCGACGCTCGGCCGCTATCACATCAGCAACGAGAGCGCCTTTTACACCGCCTCCGACCGCTGGGAGATCTCACCGACCACCGGTTCGGGAACGCCCAACCAGTCGCTGAACCAGACAACGGTCACCAACAACGCCGGCAACATTGTCTCGACGGCGCTGTCGCCCATGGACCCGGTGTATCAGGTGGGCGCGTTGCCGCAAGAGAGTAAGCAACAGTTGCTCGAGAACATTGCCTTCGTGCCGGCCGGCAATTCGGGCATCATTCAGGGCCTGACCGCATTCATGGTCGCAACGAGCGACCCATCTAATTACGGGCAATTGCACGTCTACGTCACCCCGCGCGGGACCTCGGTCACCGGGCCGGTGCAGGCCGACTCAGAAATTCAGCAGAACGCGGCGGCGGCCCAGCAGTTCACCCTGCTTGACCAACACGGATCCAAGGTCCTCTTGGGCAACAACGTCATGGTGCCCCTCGATCAGAGCGTTCTCTACATCCGTCCTCTCTACGTGACGAGTGCGTCCAATCCGCTACCCCAGTTGCGCTACGTGATCGCCGTGTTCAATCAGGACGTGGCTATCCAGCCCACGCTTGCCGGTGCCCTGTCGCAAGTCCTCGGGTCCAACATTTCCACCGGGCCCGGTGGCGGCACGACACCGCCTCCGAGCGGCGGCACGACCAAGCCCGGCCAGACGGCGAAGGCCTATCTGCAACAGGCCGCCACCGATTACAAGAACGCACAGGCGGCACTTAGTGCGGGCGATTTGGGTCTCTATCAGTCCGACGTCAATGCCATGCAACGCCAAATTGCCCTGGCGCAGTCCGCCCTCACCGCGAAGTAGGTCTTTTAGATTTCGGTGAGCGCGACGGGCGTTGCTTCGGGATGGACTGACACGTCGCTTCGTTCGTCGTGCGCCAGCCAGCGATCTGCCTAAACCGCGACCGGTTCACGGTCCTTTGGCGAGCGATGCGCTGCAATGAGGAGCCCGCTCGTCATCCGCTAGAGTGGAAGACGCATCGCGGGGTGGAGCAGTCTGGTAGCTCGTCGGGCTCATAACCCGAAGGTCGCAAGTTCAAATCTTGCCCCCGCCACGAATGGCAGTGCAGGTCAGGGCCGGTCCGCGAGGGTCGGCCCTTCTGCGTCGAGTGAGGCGGTCAGAGAATCTGGCTCATCGGATCCTGGCGGGGTCAATCGTTGACCAATAACTGCTGCCATTCGTGGTCCGAGTGAAGGTGTGACCGCAGCCACGTACATTGCTCCCCATTGAGTAGCGGAATCACGTGTCGCGCGTCCTCGTAATCCTTGGGTCGCAGACCTCTGGACTTGAAGAGCAATTGAATCTCTGGCGCAAGGTAGGGCATTTTGTCCGTCAGGAGAACGACTGCAGACCACTCACGCCGAATCGACCTATCACGTCGGTAAATCCACGAAGCATCATCGCCATCGCCAACCTGAATGTCCAAGACCCACGGACCCTCTGTCGATGACTTCATCCACACGTTGTCTTCATGGGACTTCTCGTCGAGCGCCCGACCATTCCACGATGCGAGCTTGCCGTCGGCGGCAGTCCAAAGGTGGTAATTCCTCTGGACGAGCCAACGGTGGACCTGAGGGGCGTCCTGGCGACATATCCCGATGTCGATGTCTTCGTGTGCGCGCCTGTGGACGACGCTTGAAAACTAGACACTTGCAACGCTCGAAAAGTGAACAGTTGCGCAAACTCTAACTCTTGTCGTCGGTGGTCAGCGTCACGCTCGGCAAGCTGTCGACACCTCGTCCTCTCAGTCGGTAACTGGCGCCCTTTAGAGTCAGGACGTCAGCGTGATGGACGATGCGGTCGATCATCGCCGCCGCGACCACCTGATCTCCGAACACGTTGCCCCAACCCGAGAACGCCAGGTTGCTCGTGAGGACGATCGAGGCGTGTTCGTAGCGCGACGAGACGAGTTGGAAGAACAAGTTGGCGGCCTCTTGCTCGAAGGGCAGATAGCCCACTTCGTCGACGATGAGGAGTGGATAGCGGCGTAGGCGCGCCAGCTCCGGTCCGAGTCGTCCGCGCTGGTGGGCCTCACTCAGACGGCTGACCCACTCGCTCGCCGAGGCGAACAGGACGCGGTGCCCTCCTCGCGCGGCGGCGATGGCGAGTCCAATCGCGAGGTGGGTCTTGCCGGTCCCGGGCGGTCCGAGCAGGACGACGTTGCGCGCTTCGTGCAGATAGGCCCCCGACGCGAGCGCCGACACCGACGCTCGCACGCCGGGTTGGACAGCGAAGTCGAAGTCCTCGAGACTCTTGCGCGTCGGCAGGCCGGCGGCGCGGATGCGAAGTTCCGCGCCCGAGGCCTGGCGGGCACTCACCTCGCGCTCTAACACCGCCGCCAAGTAGTCCTCAAAGGACCAGTTGGCGTCACGAGCCTGGTTGGCGAGACGTGACGCCGCTTCGGCGACGCGCGGGGCCTTGAGAGCCGCAGCGAGGTAGGGGATCTCTTTGGTCGAATCGCTCTGGTTCATCGCCCTTCTCCCGTCAGTCCAAAGGCCCGGTCGTAGTCGAAGAGGTCACGCGTGAGTTCGTCGACCTGGACCCGAGGGCGTTGAAACTCTCGGCGCAGCGACGCCGCGCGCTGAATGTGAGCCTCGTCGCTGAGCGTCAGGCCGCGGGCCCACACGCGAGCGTGCTCGGCGACGAGGCGTCCGTCGATGCGCACCCGTACGCGCTCTAAGTCACCCGAGACGTCGACCAGGCGACCAATGGCGCGCGGATCGACCGAGTAGTCGTTGGTATCTAAGCGCACGTAGTAGTCGCGGGGCAGGCGCACCCGCTGATGCCAGCCCAGGTGCAGCGGTCGAGGGGGCAGTGGGCGCATGGCCGCGAGGTCGGCGTCGAGACGATCGCGTGGTGCGGCCCGCGTCGTTCTCACCACGCGGGCGTTGGCGCGGCCCAACCACTGGGCGAACTGGGCGTTGAAGTCGGCGGGCGAGGTGAAGTGACGTCCGGGCATGAAGGAGGTCTCGAAGTGGCCGTTGCGCCGCTCGACGATCCCCTTGGACTCGGGGTCTCGCGGGGGCAGCGTGACCAGCGTCGTGGCGAGGGTGCCCATAAAGGAGTCGACTCCCTCGGCGTGGCGCCGTCCGCGACCGATGCCGCCCTCGTTGTCCCAGATCAGTCGGCGCGGCACTCGACCGAGTTCGTTCAAGAGCTCCCAGGTGCCGAGCAAGAGGTCCTCGGTGGTGCGCGTTGGAATCATGCGCGCGAGCACGTAGCGCGAGTGGGCGGCCGTGATCACCAGCACCGGCATGAGTCGCGAGGTGCCGTCCTCCAGGGGGATCTTTCGCGGTGGGAACCACAGATCACACTGGGCCGCGTCACCCGGATCCCAGGTGAGCCGGTCGGCCGGGTCGATCTTGCGATAGTCCGGTCGAAGACGCGCCACGTTCTCGCGGAACCAGGTCATCGACCCGGTCCACTCCACGCGTTCGGCGAGCACGCTTCCCGGCATATCGGGGAATTCTTCTAAGAGAGCCCTCACCCGGGGCTCGAACGTGATGAAAGACGTCGCCTTCGCGGGTCGTTCATAGTTCGGGGGGTCACTCGATCGCACCGCCTTGATAACGGTCGTTCGAGAGATGCCCAATCTCTCCGCGATGCGCGCGTTGGGTATTCCCTCGGCCGCCAATCTTCGAATAATTGCCCAGTCTTCCAAAGTGATCACCCTCCATTCTCAGGTGTTCACTTTTCACCGTCGAAAGTGTTCAGTTTTCGAGCGTTGTCGACACGCGCCATGATGCCTTCGCATACTCCTCGAGTCCAAGACCTCCAGTTAGCCACCAGCGGAAAGGCGCTCCATTGAACGTCTCTCGCAACGCCAGCAGGCTGAGTGGTTGCCACGGGCCATACTCGTCGGTCATGACATCAGTCTCCTCCGTTAGCTGCCGCGAACTCCCCACCAGAATCCGATGAGCCGAGAATCTTCAGCAATTGGGTCAGAATAGGATCGTGATTCGAGACTCGTGGTCGACACCGCCTGAAGGTTGGCCAGTCGGACTTTGGTCAGTTCCATACCTGGCCTCCGCGGTTCCGGGGTCAGGCACCCCACTTTCTTGGCTGGAGGGCTCCAACTGTCAACGTTTTGCCTACGGCGTTCTTGCCTTGTTTGGGCTCAAATGTCCGTTGCTTCGTTCGTCGGAACTTTGGGAAGACACAGTCGGGACATTCGTCGTTGATCCGCCGTGTCAATGGCCAATTTCAAGTCCCCGCTGGTGGCCACGAGAAGTCCTCACCCCTCGAGCGTGAATTACTTCTTCTTTGACGAAAACTGGGCTCCTCTCGTTCGGGCCTCCTTCATTCGGAATGACTCGCCGCTCGTGACGA